>JACFNY010000120.1 GCA_019454625.1 Sphingomonadaceae bacterium | reverse complement strand
CTAAACCGCCGCCTTCAGCGCGCCCACCAGATCGGTCTTCTCCCACGGGAAGAAGTCGCCTTCGGGCTTGCGTCCGAAGTGCCCGTAGGCGGCGGTCTTGCTGTAGATCGGCTTGTTGAGGCCGAGGTGTTCGCGGATGCCCTTCGGCGTCAGGCGCACGAGCTCGGGGATCACCGCTTCCAGCTTCGCCTCGTCCACCGTGCCCGTGCCGTGCAGGTCGACGTAGAGCGACAGCGGCTCGGCGACGCCGATCGCGTAGGAAAGCTGGATCGTGCAGCGCTTGCCGAGGCCTGCTGCGACGATGTTCTTCGCGAGGTAGCGCGCGATGTAGGCGGCCGAGCGGTCCACCTTCGTCGGGTCCTTGCCGCTGAACGCGCCGCCGCCGTGCGGGCTCGCGCCGCCGTAGGTGTCCACGATGATCTTGCGGCCCGTGAGGCCTGCGTCGCCGTCCGGCCCGCCGATCTCGAAGCGGCCCGTGGGGTTCACGTGGATCGCCGTCCTGTCGGTCACGAAGCCGTCCGGCAGCACGTCCCTGAACACGCCCATTACGTAGTCGCGCAGAACCTTGTACTTGTCGGGATCGCCCTCACCGCCGTGCCAGAAATAGCCCGGCGCGTGCTGCGTCGAGACGACGAGCGCCGTCGCTTCCACCGGCACGCCGCCCGCGTAGCGCAGCGTCACCTGGCTCTTGCTGTCCGGCTCAAGGAACGGCGCCGCGCCGGAATGGCGGTCCGCCGCCAGCCGCGCGAGGATCTTGTGGCTGTAGTCGAGCGTCGCGGGCATCAGGTCCGGCGTCTCGTCAGTCGCGTAGCCGAACATGATGCCCTGGTCGCCCGCGCCCTCGTCCTTGTTGCCGGCCTCGTCGACGCCCTGCGCGATGTGCGCGGACTGGCCGTGCAGGTTGTTCTCGAAGCGGAACTGCTCCCAGTGGAAGCCGTCCTGCGCGTAGCCGATGCGTTTCACCGTCTCGCGCACGGTCTTCTCGATCTCGTCGAGCGCGCCCGGCGCCCACGCGCCGTTCTCGTACACGCCCTTGCAGCGGATCTCGCCCGCCAGCACCACGAGCTGCGTCGTCGTCAGCGTTTCGCAGGCGATGCGCGCTTCGGGGTCTTTCGACAGGAACAGGTCGACGATCGCGTCCGAGATCTGGTCGGCGACCTTGTCGGGGTGGCCTTCCGAAACCGATTCGGACGTGAAGAGATAGTCGCTGCGCGCCATACGTCTTTCCTGAAACAGTCGAGGGACTGTCCCGCTCTAGCGCCGCCGCGCATCACGCGCAAGCGGACATAAAGAATCGTTTATATCTGTTCGGCCCGGCTTCGCACGTAGTCGAGCGCTTCCGCGCGTGCCGCGTCGTCGGGCAGCGCCTTGAAGGCGGCGATCAGCGCGCGGGTCTGGTCGTGCGCCGTGGGCCCTGCGTCATAGGCGGCGGCCGGTTCGGCGAGGCCCGGCGTCCACGGCGCGTCCAGTCCTTCGAAGAACCAGTCGACGCCCGTGCCGAGCCGCCTGGCGATCTCGAAGAGCTTGCTGGCGCTGATGCGGTTGCTGCCGTTCTCGTATTTCTGCACCTGCTGCGCGCTGACGCCGAGGTCGGCGCCGAGTTCTGCCTGCGTCAGCCTGAGCGCCGTGCGGCTTTCGCGCAGGCGCCTGCCCACGTGAAGGTCGACGGGATGGACGGCTTCGCTCGGCATGGCTCCGGGATCGGACGAAATACAACCATAGCGGGTGTATTTGTATCCGTTCCGGGGCGCAAGGCGTCAGCCTCTGCGGGCGAGGCTCCAGCCGAGGAGCGCCAGCAGTGCCGCGAGCAGCAGCGGCAGGATGCGGCCGGCATGGCTGAACAGCGTCGGCGGGTTCGCCTCAGGGAGCCGCGCGTCGATCACGCCCGCCTGCCCGCGCGGCATGGCGGCGGTGACGCGGCCGTTCGCGTCGATCACGGCGCTGATCCCCGTGGGCGTGGAGCGCGCCATCGGCAGGCCTTCCTCGATGCTGCGCAGCCGTGCCTGCGCGAGGTGCATCTCCGCGCCCGCGCCCGCGAACCACGCGTCGTTGGAGACGTTGAGCAGCCATGCCGGGCGGTATCCGGCCTCGGTGACGCGGCCGTCGAAGATCACTTCGTAGCAGATCAGGGGTCCGACCGCCGGGATGCCGCCGGGCAGCGGCAGCGTGCGCGGGCCCGGACCCGGCCAGAAATCGAGCGCGCCGGGGGCGAGCCGGTCGAGCCCGATGGCGTTCAGCAGCGTCCGCGCGGGCAGGAACTCGCCGAACGGCACCAGCCGCTTCTTGTCGTAGCGCGCGAGGATGCCGCCTTCGGTGTCGAGCACGAACAGGCTGTTGCGCGCCGCGATGGCGGTGCCGTCATCCTCGCGTATCGCCTTCAGCGCGCCGAGCAGCATCAGGTCGCCGGGTCCCAGATGCGCGCCGAGCCTGCGGCGCATCGACGGCATTTCGTCGAGGAGATCGGGGATGGCCGCTTCGGGCCAGATCAGCACGCGCCGGGTTGCAGTCGGCGCGGGCGAAAGGTCGAGATACTTGGCGACGGCGCGCTCGACGCCGTCCTCGGACCATTTTTCGTCCTGCCCGATGTCGGCCTGCACGATGTTGAGGCGTGTGGTCGTAAGCCCGGTCGGCGTCCGCAGCGGCATCAGCCCCGCCAGCGCCGCCGCCGCCGTCAGGCCGAGGATCGCGCCGCCCGTGCGCCATTGCCGTTCGCCGAGCACATAAAGCGCGCCCGACGCCAGCACGATCACCGCGGAAAGGCCGAGCCCGCCGACGAGCGCCGCGCCCTGCCCCAGCCCCGCCATCGGCAGTGCGGCAACGCCCAGCGGATTCCACGGGAAGCCCGAGAACAGCACGCCGCGCAAGGCTTCCGCGATCGTCCAGCAGCCCGCGAAGCCCAGCACCAGCGCCAGTCCCCCGGACGCGATCCGCCGTGCCGCCAGCGCCGCCACGGCCGGGAAAACCGCGAGATAGGCGGACAGCAGCACCACGCCGATCCATCCCGTCCACGCGGGCATGTCCTGCTGGTACTGGAACGCCTGCGCGATCCAGTGCGTGCCGAGCAGGAAATGCCCGAATCCGAACACCCATCCTGCCTTCGCCGCCTGACGCCATGTCCCGGTTGTCCCGGTTTCCCGGATCAGCCAGCCGAGCCCGATCAGCGTCAGCGGCCACAGGTTCCACGGCGCGAAGCCGAGGCTGCTCGCCATGCCCGCGATGAACAGAAGGCTGAGGCGCGCCCGGCCCGCAGGGACCGTCACGCCCCGCTGGCCGCGGCCGGAACCGCCGGCGGCGGATACGCACGCACGCGCTCGATCTTGCGCTCGTCCCCGGCGGTCACCTCGAACGACCAGCCGCCCGGATGCTCCACGACCTCGCCGATCGCCGGGATGTGGCCCGCCAGCATGAAGACGAGGCCGCCGACCGTGTCGACGTCGCCGTCCGCCGCTTCCGAGAGCGGCGCGCCCGTCGCCGTTTCCAGCGCCTCGATGTCGACGCGCGCGTCCACCGCGAAGCCGCCGTCCGGCAGCGGCGTGATCGCCTCGGCCTCTTCCTCGTCGTGCTCGTCGGCGATGTCGCCGACGATCTCCTCGACGAGGTCCTCGATGGTGACGAGCCCGTCGGTGCCGCCGTACTCGTCGACGACGATCGCCATGTGCGTGCGCCCCTGCCGCATCCGTGCGAGCAGATCGAGCACGCGCATCGCGGGCGGCACGAACAGCACCGGGCGCAGCAGGCTCTCCGCCGCCACGTTGGCGCTGCGCCCCTCGCCCGCGATCACGGCGTAGACGTCCTTCACGTGGATCATGCCGATCACGTCGTCGAGCGATTCGCGGAAAACCGGCAGGCGGCTGTGCCCGGCATCGACGAACGCCGCGACCAGCGTCTGGAAACTGTCCTCGACGTCGCAGGCGATGATGTCGCCGCGCGGCACCATCACGTCGCCGACGCGCCGCTCGCCGAAATCGAGGAGATTCCGCAGCATCAGGCGCTCTGTCTGGGAAAGATCGTCGCCTTCGGGGGTGTCGTCGGCGTGGTCCTCGAGGGCTTCCTCGATGCTCTCGCGCAGCGTCGCTTCGCCGCCGCGGCCGAAGATCAGGCTCCGCAAGGCGCGGAGAAGGGGTCGGAACGGCTGGTCGCCGCTGCTACTCGGAGGTTCGTCGCTCATCGTTTCCCAGCCGTCATGCCTCGCCGGCGTAGGGGTTGGCAATCCCCAGCGCGCCCAGCGCGCGGCGTTCCATCTCCTCCATCGCCTCGGCTTCGGCGTCATGCTCGTGGTCGTAGCCGACCAGATGCAGGAGCCCGTGGACAATGAGATGCGTCGCGTGATCGGTGATGCCGATGCCGCGCTCGGCCGCTTCGCGCGCCACGACGCCGTCGGCGAGCACGATGTCGCCGAGCAGCACCTCGCCGTCGTCGCTGTTGGCAAGGCCTTCCAGCAGATCGGGCTGCACCATCGGGAACGACAGCACGTTCGTCGGCTTGTCCTTGCCGCGATACTGCGCGTTCAGCATCTGCACCTCGCCGTCGTCGGTCAGCCGGATCGAGACCTCGCAGCAGAAGCTCGCGTCGATCAGGCCTGCATAGGGCGTCTCGGCGAGCGCGGCGCGGCAGGCGGTTTCGGCGAGCGCTGTCCAGTCGGTGTCCGGCCACGCGCCGCCCGCGATGCTCGCGGCGACGTCAAGCATCGGGTCCTTCGTAGGCCTCCACGATGCGGCCGACGATCGGATGGCGCACCACGTCGCCCGCGCCGAACCGCACCACGGCGATGCCCTCGATGCCCTCGAGGCGCTGCGTGGCGTCGTGTAGGCCGGAGCGGCCGGGGTTGGGCAGGTCGACCTGCTTCGGGTCGCCGCAGATCACCATGCGGCTGCCCTGCCCGAAGCGGGTGAGGAACATCTTCATCTGCTCGGGCGTGGTGTTCTGCGCCTCGTCGAGGATGATGAACGAGTTGTTCAGCGTGCGCCCGCGCATGTAGGCGAGCGGCGCGATTTCGATCGCCTGCTTCTCGAACATCCGCGCGGTGCGATCGAAGCCGAGCAGGTCGTACAGCGCGTCGTAGAGCGGCCGCAGGTACGGGTCCACCTTCTGCGCCAGGTCGCCGGGCAGGAAGCCCAGCCGCTCCCCGGCTTCGACGGCCGGGCGCGTGAGCACGATGCGCTGGATGACGTCGCGCTCGAGTGCGTCGACTGCGCAGGCGACCGCGAGATAGGTCTTGCCGGTGCCGGCCGGCCCGATGCCGAAAGTGATGTCGTGCGACAGGATGTTGCGCAGGTATTCGCGCTGGTGTGGCGTGCGCCCCTGCAGGTCGGCGCGACGGGTGTGCAGCACCGGCGCTTCTTCGGAGGACGTCTCGGGCGCGGCGCGCGCAGGCGCCTTCAGTTCGACCAGGCCGAGCTGGACGTCATCGAGCGACAAGGGGTGCTCGGTGCGCGCGTAGAAATGCTTCAGTGCTGCGACCGCGCGGCGCGATGCAGCCGACGTGCCCTCGATGCTGAAGCTGGCGCCTCGCCGCGCGATGCGCACGTCGAAGGCTTCCTCGATCTGCCGCAGGTTCTGGTCGAGCGCCCCGCACAGATTGGCGAGGCGGCGGTTGTCGACGGCTTCGGGCGTGTACTCGGTCGGGCGGGATCTCAACTCGGCGGTCTCGGATGCGTCAAGGTTGCGCCGGCTGCTGCGCAAACACGCTTACGCCCGAGATTGTAGAGCCGCCGGCAGGTCCCTGGACCTGGTAACTGAGACCGAGACGCGCCGCATTCGGGCCGAAGAGGCCCCCCTGGACCCCGACCGTGCAGCCGGCGCTGCCGCAGCTCAGCAGTCCGTTGCCGGAGTGTGATGCCGGCAGGCTGCCGCTGAATGCGTAGCCAGCGGTCGTGGAGAGCGTGCTGCGCGCCGGATCCGATGCGCCACCGGGCGTCGTGAAACCGTATGAGGCTCCTCCGATCGCGACACTTCCGTCGAGCCCGATGCGGGCAGGTCGGCCCGGGCCGAAGGCGACGCCGGCCGTGCCGCTGAACACGCCCGGGGACACGGCTCCGGTGCTCAGCGTCGGCGCGGTGGCTCCGATCAATTGGTACGTGAACACGCCCTGCGTGGGAACCGTCGTCGAGGGCACTCCGGCGAGATAGTGGACACCGTCGTTGGGCGACAGCGTCCGATCGGCCAGGTTGGCCCATATCCCTTGTGGCTGGAGCGTGCCGTCGGTCCAACGGCCCCAGCTGACGAACGGGTCTGCGCCGGCTTCGGCGACCCGAGCCGTGCCGAGCGACAGGCAATACGACCAGAGTTCGCAGCTCCCGTTGGCATTGACGCCGACCGCTTCGAGTCGGCCCGACTCATCGAGCTTGAACGATTTCCCTGCGGAAGCGAACAGGGACCAGTCCAGGAAGCCCAATACGCGCGGCAGGCCGCGAATCAGCAGCGTGCGCTGGTCGCCGATCGTTCCGACACCTGACAAAGGCGGCGGATCGTCCGCGCTGCCTGAACCGCCCGTACCTCCGGCGCTGCCGCTGTCGCCGGAGCCACCGGTGCCAC
>JACFNY010000119.1 GCA_019454625.1 Sphingomonadaceae bacterium | reverse complement strand
CTTCATCAACACCGGCTTCCTCGACCGCACCGGCGACGAGATCCACACCTCGATGCGCGCGGGCGCGATGATCCGCAAGGGCGACATGAAGACGTCCGCGTGGATCACCGCCTACGAGAACCGCAACGTGCAGATCGGCCTCGCCTGCGGGCTTTCCGGCAAGGCGCAGATCGGCAAGGGCATGTGGGCCGCGCCCGACCGCATGGCGGACATGCTGGAGCAGAAGATCGGCCATCCGCGTACCGGCGCGAACACGGCATGGGTGCCTTCGCCCACCGCCGCGACACTGCACGCCACGCACTATCACGCCGTCGATGTGTTCGCGCGGCAGGCGGAGCGCCGCGCGGAGGGCATCGACAGTCTGGGTGCGCTGCTCACCATTCCGCTTGCCGCCGGGCACAACTGGTCTCCCGACGAGATCCGGCAGGAGCTCGACAACAACGCGCAGGGCATTCTCGGCTACGTGGTGCGCTGGGTGGATCAGGGCGTCGGCTGCTCGAAGGTGCCGGACATCCACGACATCGGCCTGATGGAGGACCGCGCCACCTTGCGCATCTCCTCTCAGCACATGGCGAACTGGCTGCTGCACGGCGTCTGCACGGCGGCGGACGTCGACGCGGCGTTCGCGCGCATGGCCGCGAAGGTGGATGCGCAGAACGCGGGCGATCCGCTCTACCGGCCGATGTCGGGGCACGAAGACACGAGCCTCGCCTATCAGGCGGCGCGCGCGCTGGTGTTGGAAGGCGTCAGCCAGCCGAGCGGCTACACCGAGCCGCTGCTGCACGCCTTCCGCGCGAAGGTGAAGGCCGCGAAATAGTTAGGGTTCTATATATCCGGTTGACACCGGCGAGGGCGGTTCGCACGGTCGGCCCGTAATCAACGGCGACAGGAACCCGCCCATGCCCGTGCTCCGCCAGGTGCCCCGCTCCGAGGTCAGGGACGAGGTCGTCGAGCGCTACTATGACCGGCTGTTCGGCGACCGCTGCCCCGTCGCCGAGCCGGGCACCGCGACCGGCACGCCGGGCGACTGGTGGACCGTCTACGCGCTCTCGCCCGACATCTTCCGGCACGCCGTCGACGGCTTCGCGCTCTACCGGAACCCGGCGCGCCGCATCGACCCCGTGCTGCGCGAGCTCGGGCAGACGCGCGCCGGGTGGGTGAAGCAGAGCCAGTTCGTCTTCTCGCAGCACTGCAAGTCGCTGCGCGGCCTCGGCGTCAGCGACGAGAAGATCGCCGCCATCCCGCACTGGACGGTGTCCGGCCTGTTCAGCGACGAGGAGCGCGCCGTGCTCGCCTATGCGGACTGCCTGTCCGTCGCGGGCGGGCGCGTCCCCGACGCCGTGTTCCAGAAGCTGAAGACCTTCTGGGACGACGAGCAGATATTCGAGTTCACCTACATCACCTGCCTCTACGACATGCACGCCGTCATCACGCGCGCGCTCCGCATGGAATACGACAACCGCCCCGAGCCGATCGTCGAGGTCGCGGCGCCCGAAGGCTTCAGCGCCGCCGATTTCCTCGGCGGGCCGCCGCCCGCATCGCGCTGACGCCGCACTGACACCGACCCTCCCGCGACCAACCTGACAGTTCGCTGACGGCCCGTGTCAGCGACATGCCAGCGAAATGCTGCTATCGGCGGCGTGCGGTGCCGGTCCCGGCGCTTCCTTTGCTTGCCCAAAAGGGGAGTTTATGACGTACACGTTCCGTTTTCCGCGCGGCTGGCGCCTGCCCGTCTGCGCGTCGTTGTTGCTGGGAAGCGCGCTGGCGCCGGTGTCGGCACAGGCGGCTCCCGCGGACGACATCGCCGAGCTGAAGGCCGCGGTCGAGGCGCTGCGCGCCGAGCAGACCCGCGCACAGGCGCGCATCGCCGAGCTGGAAAGCGCGCTCGCGAAGCAGCGCGAAACGCCGGTCGCCGTGGCGGCCGCGCCGCCCCCCGCGCCGACCGCCATCGTCACGACCGCCGCCCCCGCCGACAGCGGGCCCTCGCGCCTCAGCCTCTCGGGCGACGTGCGCGTGCGCTACGAGTCCAACTTCGGCGTCGCCGGCGTGCGCGACCGCGACCGCGGCGTGCTGCGCGCCCGCCTGCGCGCCGCCTATGCGGTGAATGACTGGCTGACGGTCGGCGGCCAGCTCGCCACGGGCGACCCAGACGACCCCAACTCCACCGACATGACGCTGTCGAACTTCGACGACGACCTCCAGGTCAGCCTCGATCAGGCCTATATCCGCCTCACCCCCGGCGACCTCCAGGTCCACCTCGGCAAGATCCCGCAGCCGTTCGTCCGCACCGAGCTGGTGTGGGACGGCGACGTCTCCCCGCAGGGCGCGTCCGCCGCGTACACCGCCGATCTCGGCGGCGTGAAGGTGAAGGCGAGCGGCCTCTACTTCCTCGTCGACGAATCCGTCGCCGGGCCCGACAGCCGCATGATCGGCGGCCAGCTCTCGGTGCAGACGCCCCCGGCGCCCGTTCAGGCCGAGCTTGCGGTCGGCTACTACGACTATTCCCTCCGCAGCCTCGCGGGCGCCGACGCGGGCGACTTCCGCTCCAACCTGTTCGCGGGCGGGCGCTACCTCTCCGACTTCAACCTGCTCGACGTGATCGCCGCGCTCACGTGGAACGGGCTCGGCGAGAAGTGGCCGGTGCGCATCGTCGGCGACTACGTGCACAACTATGGCGCCGCAACCGACGCCGACACCGGCTTCGGCGTCGACCTCCTCGTCGGCCGCGCCAGCAAGCCCGGCGACTGGCGTTTCACCTACGGCTACGCCGAGGCGGAGACGGACGCGGTGCTGGCGGCGTTCAGCCACGACAACACCAACATCGCCACGAACTACATGCAGCACACGCTCGCCATCGACTTCGTGCCGAAGCACAACCTCGTCCTCAACGCCACCTACTACCGCTACCGGCAGAAGGACGGCGTCGTCGGCCCCGTCGACTGGCAGAACCGCCTCAGGCTCAACTTCCTCGTCAACTTCTAGGACGCACCCCCGGCCCCTCCCCGAACCCCTCCCCTGAAGAGGAGGGGCTTTCCCGGTTCAAGCCGACCCGATCCGCCCTAGGACGCGCCGGGCGCCGGCCACGCGAGGCGGACTTCGAGACCGCCGAGCGGGCCGGTGCCGAGCGTCAGCGTGCCATCCGTCGCGCTCACGAGATCGCTGACGATGGCGAGCCCGAAGCCGTGGCCGGGGCCCGCCTCGTCGAGGCGTCCCCCCCGCACCAGCGCCGTCGCCGCGCGCGCATCGGCGATGCCGGGGCCGTCGTCCGCGACGGTGATGCGGATTTCCTCGTCGGCGACCGTGCCCGACACGGCGACGCGCCGCCGGGCGAAGCGCGCGGCGTTCTCCATGAGCGCGCCGAGGATCTCGGCAAGGTCCGAAGGCGCGAGCGGCAGGTCCATGTCCTCCGGCACGTCGATCTCGAACACGATGCGCTCCCCGGCCTCGGTGCGCTCGATGACGGCGGCGACGGCTTCCGCCGCGGCAAGCACGTTCGCGCGCGACGACGCCTGCGCCTCGCGCGCCACCGCCGAGCGCGACCGCGCCAGTTCCGCTTCCAGTGCCGCGCCCGCCGCGGCGATGGCGCGGTCGAGGCCGTCCGCGGCCTCGGCTGCGCCCGCCTCGCGCGCGCGGCGGCTCTGCGCGGCGAGCGCGGCGAGCGGCGTCTTCAGGCTGTGCGCGAGGTCGGCGGCGCGGCGGCGCGCCCGGTCGACGTCCGCCGCGCGCGCGTCGGCGAGCGAGTTGATCGCGTTCGCCAGCGGATCGATCTCGGCGGGGTGGTCCGCCGACAGCCGCGCGCCGGGATTGCGCCGCATCCGGTCGAGTTCGGCGCGGATGCGCGCCAGCGGCTTCAGCCCCAGCACCACCTGGCCATAGGCGGCGCCGATCAGCACCAGCCAGAGCAGTACCAGCGAGCCGACCATCTCGCGGCCGAATTCGCGCTGCGCATCAATGAGCGCGCTGTCGTCCGTCGCGACCTGCACCAGAACGGCGCGGCCGCTCCGGTCGGGCCGCACCATCCGCTCGATCACCAGCAGCCCTTGCTCGAACGGGCCGGGGATGCGCCGCACGCGCCAGTGATCGCGGGGCGCGTCCGGGGCGGCGGGAAGCGACTGGTCCCACAGCGAGGGCGAATGTTCCTGCCCGGCCGCAGCCGTGACCTGCCAGTAAAGCCCTCCCGCCGGCTCGCTGAAACGATTGTCGGAGGGCGGCGTGCCGACGAACGGCTTGCCGCCCTCGTCGAGCCTCAGCGTGCCGAGAAGCTCGCGCGCCTTCGCTTCCATCGACAGCGCCTCGCGGCGCTCGATATGGCGCTCGAAAAGCAGGTCGAGGCCGAAGCCCGCGACGCCGAGCGCGAGGAAGATCGCCGCAGCGGCGCTCGCCAGCAGCCGAAGCCGCAGCGAACGCAGCGGCATCAGCCTTCCTCCGCGAGGAAATAGCCGAAACCGCGCCGGGTCTCGACGATGCCGGGGCCGGTCTTGCGGCGAAGCCGGGTGACGAGCGCCTCGATGGCGTTGGTGTCGCCCGAATCGGCGGTGCCGTAGAGATGCTCGGCGATGTCGTGCACGGCGGCGACGCTGCCGCGCTGGTGCGCGAGGAATTCGAGGAAGCGGTATTCGAGCGGCGACAGGCGGACCGCGCGCGCATCGACATGCGCGGACATGCGGCTGGTGTCGAGCGTCAGGCGGCCGATGCTGATGAGCGGCGATCCGTGTCCGGCCGCGCGGCGCAGCAGCGCCCGCACCCGCGCCACGAGTTCGCCCATCGCGAAGGGCTTGGCGAGATAGTCGTCCGCCCCCGCGTCGATGCCCTCGACCTTCTCGGTCCATTCGCTGCGCGCCGTGAGGATGAGCACGGGGAAGTTGCGCCCCGCGCTCCGCCATCGCCGCAGCACGCTGAGCCCGTCGAGACGCGGCAGGCCGAGATCGAGGATGACGGCGGCGTAGTTCTCGGTGTCGCCCCGATACCAGGCGTCGTCACCCGTCACCGAAAGATCGACGACGAAGCCCGCCTCGCCGAGCGCGCGGACGAGATCGTCCCCGACGTCGGGATCGTCCTCCACCACCAGCAGGCGCATCAATCGTCCTCGATCTTGATGAGCGCGCCGGTGCGGGCGTCGAGTTCGACCTCGCGGACCCGGCCCTTCTTGGTCAGGATCTTGACTTCATAGCTGAGCACGCCGTGCTCCTGCTCCAGTTCGATCTTCAGCACTTCCCCTTTTACGCGCGCCTGTGCAAGCGCGAGAATGCGGGGCAGCGGCAGGATGTCGCCGCGCTCGACGGCGGCGCGGATCGAGGTGACCTCCTCGGCCTTGTACTTCTTCGGCTTCTTGTCTTTCGCGGGCACGCCCGAGGCGAGCGCCAGCGTCGCCGCCGCGGCCAGGAGCACCATAAAGACCCGGCGAAGGCCGGATTTCAGGATCATCTGCATCGGCCGCACGTATCACGCCGCGGCTGACGCTTCGCTGACGGCCGCAGACGATCGCGCGTCAGCCCCGGGCGGCTATCCGGCGGCAATATCAAACCCAAGGAGATTGCCATGAACCGATTCGTCCTCCCGGCCGCCATCATCGCCCTCGCCGCGCCGTTCACCGCCTGCGCCGCTGCGCCCGCGGCGAAGCCGATGTCGTTCGGCGCCGCAGAAAAGCACGCCGCGAAGCACGGCGTGCGCGCCGACGAGATCAAGATCAAGCGCTCCACGATCAAGGTGGAGGGCCGCGACGACCGCAACCGCAAGGTGGAACTGGTGCTCGACCGCCGGACCGGCGAAGTGCTCGACCGGCGCTTCGACGACTAGGGCCGCGATCGTTTCAGGCCCCGGCGGCCTGAAACGTGAATCCGTCCCTCGGCGGACGGCGGGAACCGGTCAGGCGATGGCCCCCTTTCAAATGACCGGTTCCCTTGCCGCCCGATGACGCTAAGCATCGCCCCCGATCGGACACTGGGGAGATGCACATGGCCTACGAACACATTCTGCTCGACGAACGGGACGGCGTCGCGACGCTGACGATCAACCGGCCGGAGGTGCTGAACGGCCTCAGCACGCACACGGTGGCCGAGATGATCCACGCGGTCGACGCCGTGCGCGACGGCGGCACGGCGCGCGTGCTGCTGATGACGGGCGCGGGCCGAGGCTTTTCCTCGGGCGCCTACCTCTCGGGGGGCAAGGGGGGCCCCGCGCCCGACGACAGCGGGCTCCCTGCCGGGCCGATGGACGCCGGCAAGGTGCTCGAAACCCATTTCAATCCGCTGCTCAAACGGCTGATGGACCTGTCGCTGCCCTTCGTCACCGCCGTGAACGGCCCGGCCGCGGGCGCGGGCGCGTCGATCGCGCTTGCGGGCGACATCGTCGTCGCCGCCCGCTCCGCCTATTTCCTGCAGGCCTTCGTCAACATCGGCCTCGTCCCCGATGTCGGCTCGACGTGGCTGCTGCCGCGCCTCGCCGGGCGCGCGCGGGCCCAGGCGATGATGATGCTCGGCGAGAAGGTGCCCGCCGGGCAGGCGCTCGACTGGGGCATGATCTACAAGGTGGTGGACGACGACGCGCTGATGACCGAG
>JACFNY010000118.1 GCA_019454625.1 Sphingomonadaceae bacterium | reverse complement strand
CTCCTGTTCGAGCTTCTTGGCGAGCTCCTCGATGTTCTCCGGCGGCCAGCCGGGGATTTCCATGCCGAGGCGAAGGCCCATCTGGGAGAGGACCTCCTTGATCTCGTTGAGGCTCTTGCGGCCGAAGTTCGGCGTGCGGAGCATCTCGGCCTCGGTCTTCTGGACGAGGTCGCCGATGTAGATGATGTTGTCGTTCTTCAGGCAGTTCGCGCTGCGGACCGACAGCTCCAGCTCGTCCACCTTCTTGAGCAGGTAGCGGTTGATGGCGCCCTCGTCCTCCTGCGCCGCAGCGGCGGCGGAGGGAACGGCGGCGATCGCGGTCGGCTCGTCGAAGTTGATGAACAGCGCGAGCTGGTCCTGAAGGATGCGCGCCGAGTAGGCGAGCGCGTCCTCGGGGCTCACGGTGCCGTCGGTCTCGACCGTCAGCGTCAGCTTGTCGTAGTCGAGCTCCTGGCCGACGCGGGTGTTCTCCACCTTGTAGGCGACCTGACGCACCGGCGAGTAGAGCGCATCGACCGGAACGAGGCCGATCGGGGCGTCGGCCGGGCGGTTCTGCGACGCGGGCACGTAGCCCTTGCCGGTCTCGACGGTCAGCTCCATGTTCAGCGTCGCGCCCTCGTCGAGCGTGCAGATGACGAGATCGGGGTTCATGATCTCGATGTCGCCCGTCACCGAGATCTGGCCGGCGGTGACTTCGCCCGGGCCCGACGCGGTGAGGTGCAGGCGCTTCGGCAGCTCGTCGAGCATCTTCACCGCAACCTGCTTCACGTTGAGCACGATGTCGGTGACGTCCTCGCGGACGCCGGCGAGCGAGGAGAACTCATGCAGCACGCCGTCGATCTTGATCGAGGTGACGGCCGCGCCCTGAAGCGAGGAGAGCAGCACGCGGCGAAGCGCATTGCCGAGCGTGAGGCCGAAGCCACGCTCCAGCGGCTCGGCGACGAACGTCGCCTTCCGCGCCTTGTCCGCGCCGGCCTTCACTTCGAGGCTGTTGGGTTTCTTCAGTTCCTGCCAGTTCTTTGCAATTACGGCCACTGTCTTCCCCTTCGCGGGCTGGCGGGCCGGAGCCCGCCGCATAGGATTTTCGGACGAAACGCTCGGACGACGCTGAGGCGCGTCAGACGCGGCGGCGCTTCGGCGGACGCACGCCGTTGTGCGGGATCGGCGTCACGTCGCGGATCGCGGTGATCTGGAAGCCGACCGCCTGCAGCGCGCGGAGCGCCGACTCGCGGCCCGAACCCGGACCCCGGACCTCGACCTCCAGCGTGCGGACGCCGTGCTCGGCGGCCTTCTTGCCGGCGTCTTCCGCGGCGACCTGCGCGGCGTAAGGCGTCGACTTGCGGCTGCCCTTGAAGCCCATCGTGCCGGCCGACGACCAGGCAATCGCATTGCCCTGCGCGTCCGTGATGGTGATCATGGTGTTGTTGAAAGAGGCGTTCACATGCGCGACGCCCGAGGTGATGTTCTTGCGCTCGCGGCGTTTGATGCGAGCCGGTTCCCGTGCCATTTCGAATAGCTCCCTTTTGCTCGCTTACTTCTTCTTGCCGGCGATCGGCTTCGCCTTGCCCTTGCGGGTGCGGGCGTTCGTGTGCGTGCGCTGGCCGCGGACCGGAAGCCCCTTGCGGTGGCGAAGGCCGCGATAGGACGCGAGGTCCATCAGGCGCTTGATGTTCATCGACGTCTCGCGGCGGAGGTCGCCTTCGACCGTGTGGTCGCGGTCGATCATCTCGCGGATCTGGATGACCTCCTGGTCGGTGAGGTCCTGGACGCGGCGCTCGGCCGGAAAGCCCAGCGTCGAGCATATCTTCGCAGCGGTGGTACGGCCGATGCCGTGAATATAGGTAAGGGCAATCACGACGCGCTTGTTGGTCGGGATGTTGACGCCCGCAATACGTGCCACAGACGGTTCTCCTAGCTCCACAGGCCGCGTGGGCGCGCGGGCCTATCTCAAAGCGTGAAACCCCAATGAACACACAAAACCGGCGAGCACGCGTTTGCGCCGCCGGAATGCGATACACTCGGGATGCGGGCGGAGATAGGAGCCGAATCGCCCCGTGTCAAGCGGACGGTGCCCGAAATCCGCGAAGTCAACGCCGTTTCGGCACGGTCCAGAAATACACCATGCGGCCGTCCACGTCCGCCGTGGCTTCCGGCTCCCAGTCACCCATGCGGAAGGCGTGGCTGACGATGCGGGTGCCGGGCTTCAGCTCCTTCAGCAGGCGCGGCCGCAGCTTTTCGTTGAGCGAATCGAGAAGATAGAGCGTGACGACGGTCGCGTCGCTGAAATCCGCCTTGAACAGGTCTTCCTGCCGGAACGTCACTTCGTCCGCGACGCCCGCCTCCTCGGCGTTCGCGCGCGCCTCGCCGATCCGCTCGGGGTCGATGTCGATGCCGACGGCGCGGATCTCGAAGCGCTTCGCCGCCGTGATGGGGATGCGCCCGTCGCCCGAGCCGAGGTCGTAGAGCACGTCGCCGTCCTTCACGGCCGCCATCTCCAGCATCTTGTCGACCACGTCGGGCGGCGTCGGCACGTAGATCACGTCGGGCGTGCGCGCCGCCTGCGCCTCTGCGGCGGCAGGTGCGGCAGCAAGCGGCAGGGTACCGATCAGGATGGCACCGGCGATCGTCCATTTCATCGGTCGGGTTCCTTTCCAGCGCCGCGGAAGACGAGAAGCAGCACGCCGCCCGCGGCGAGGACGGCGATACCGGCAAGGGCGCCCCAGCCCGTGTAGGTCACGCTCGACCAGAGCATGTAGAGGCAGGTGAGGCAGAACAGCGCGGGCGTCAGCGGATAGAGCGGCACGCGGAACGGCCGCGGCGCGTCCGGCTCCCGCGCGCGCAGCACGAACAGCGCGAGCCCCGTGAGCAGCAGGAAGAACCAGAAGACGGGCGCGGTATATTCGACGACGAGCGTGAAGCCGTCGCGCGCGAAGGCCCCGGCGAAGACCAGCAGCAGCGCGATCGCGCCCTGCGCGAGGAGCGCGTTCGCCGGCGTGCCCTGCGCCTCCTCCCAGCGGCCGAGCCAGCGGAACGCCGGGAACTCCCGCCCCAGCGCGCAGCTCGTGCGCGCGCCGGTGATCGCGGTGGCGTTCGCCGAGGTGAGCGCGGCGACGGCGATGAGCAGGCTGACGATCACCGCGCCGCTGCCCCCGAACGCGCGGCGCATCACCTCCGCCGCGACCGCGTCGCTCGCCGCCATGCCGCCGAGGCCGAGCGCGTTCAGGAAGGCGACGTTGACGAGAAGATAGAGCACGGTGACGATGCCGAGGCCGATGATCATGAGGCGGCCGATGCGCCGCCGGTCGCCCCTCACCTCCGCCGAAACGGAGGCGGCCTCGCTCCAGCCGCCGTAGGTGAGCAGCACGAACACCAGCATCAGGCCGAGCGCGCCGTCGCCTTCGGGCGGCTGCGCGGCCCGCTCCGGCGGCGCAAGCGCCAGCCCCGCCACGATGACCAGCACGAGGCCGAGCACCTCCGCGAGCGTCAGCCAGCGCTGTGCGCCCGCGCCGAAGCGCACGCCCGCCCAGTTGAGCGCGGTGACGCCGGCCACGGCGAGCGCGGCGTAGACGGCGGACGTGGCGGGGCCGAAGCCGCCGATGCCCGCGAGATAATCGCCGACGATGTAGGCGAGGAGCGCGATCGAGCCGGTCTGGATCACCGCGAGCCGCGCCCACGCATAGAAGAAGGCAAGCCGCCGCCCGAACGCGCGGCCGAGGAAATGATAGTCGCCGCCCATGTTCGGCCACGCCGATGCAAGCTCGGCATAGCAGAGCGCGCCGATCATGGAGATGAGCCCGCCCGCGACCCAGACGAGGAGCAGCGCCACCTCGCTGCCCGCCGCGCCCGCCACGACGGAGGGCGTGCGGAAAATACCGGCGCCGACGACGATCCCCACGACGAGCGCAAGCAGATCGCCCGGCCCGAGCGTCGCTTGCGGCAGCGCGAAGCGCGGCGAGAGGCGCGTGTCATGTCGGTTCACGGGGCGAGCGCCATCAGGACTTTCCGGAAGCGGCCGATGGCAAGGGAACGACAGGCGGGGCGCACGGTTCCCCGGCGCCGGAAAAGCATCGTCATATACGCGGCTTGCATCAACGGTTGACGGACGGCGGCGGGCGCTCCATCGGCACGGGACGGGGAGAGCAACAGGATCGAACAGGGGGGCCGCATGGCCGACAAGACCAAGCTGCCGCCATCGACACGGCGCGTGCTGACGGCGAGCCTCGTCGGCACGGCGGTGGAGTTCTACGACTTCTACATCTACGTGACGGCGGCGGCGCTGGTGTTCGGGCCGCTGTTCTTCCCGGCCGAATCGCCGTCCGTGCAGCTCATGATGTCCTACGCGAGCTTCAGCATCGCGTTCATCGCGCGGCCGCTCGGCGCCAGCGTGTTCGGGCATTTCGGCGACCGCATCGGGCGCAAGTCGACGCTCGTCGCTTCGCTGATGCTGATGGGCGGCTCGACGCTCGCCATCGCCTTCCTGCCGACCTACGAGACCGCCGGCTGGATCGCGCCGCTGCTGCTGTGCATCCTGCGCTTCGGGCAGGGCTTCGGGCTCGGCGGCGAATGGGGCGGCGCGGCGCTGCTCGCGGTGGAGAACGCGCCGCCCGGCTGGCGCGGCCGCTTCGGCATGTTCCCGCAGCTCGGCGCGCCCGTGGGCTTCATCGCGGCGAACGGCCTGTTCCTGATCCTCGGCCTGACGCTGACGCCCGAAGAGTTTTTCGCGTGGGGCTGGCGGCTGCCGTTCCTTGCCAGCGTCGTCCTCGTCGGCGTCGGCCTGTGGGTGCGCCTCAAGCTCACCGAGACGCCCGCCTTCGCCGCGGCGATGGAGCAGGGACCGCCGCCGAGGGTGCCGCTCGCGCAGCTTTTCCGCCACCACTGGCGCGAGACGCTGGCCGGCACGTTCACCGTCGTCTGCTGCTTCGCGATCTTCTACCTCGCGACCGCGTTCGCGCTCGGCTACGGCACCACCACGCTCGGCATCGCGCGCGAGACGTTCCTCTCCATCCTGCTCGGCGCGATCCTGTTCATGGCGATCGGCATCCTGATCGCGGGCTGGCTTTCGGACGTGAAGACGCCGCGCCTGATCCTGATGGCGGGGTGCATCGGCACGGTGCCGACCGGGCTGCTGCTCGCGCCGCTGATGGAAGGCGGCGCGCTGCTGCCGATCTTCCTGTTCCTGTCGCTGGCGCTGCTGATGATGGGGTTCGTCTACGGGCCGCTCGGGGCGTTCCTGCCGAGCCTGTTTCCGGCGCGCGTGCGCTACACGGGCGTGTCGATGGCGTTCAACGTCGGCGGCATCCTCGGCGGCGGACTCGCCCCCAACATCGCGCAGGCGCTCGCCGACCGGGGCGGGCTCGCCCCGGTCGGGCTTTATCTGGCGGGCGCCGCGCTGGTGAGCTTCATCGGGCTGCTGATGGTGCGGCCGACGGACGTGCCGTAGAAACACCTTCTCCCCTCCCCTGAAGGAGAGGGGCTTTCTTCTACAGACGCGCCCTGAGGCTGGCGAAGACGCTGCGTCCCGGCTCCGGGAAGCCGTCGGTGAGCTGGTAGGTCTCGTCGAACAGGTTGCGCGCGCCGACGCCGAGCGTGACGTTCTCCATCACGTCGAAATCGACGCGGAGGTTTGCGAGCACGTGGCTGCCGGTCTTGTAGTAGCGCGTGCCCGCCGTGTTCACCGTCCAGCGGCTCGACGCGATGTCGACGTTCGGGACGACGTGCAGGCGCGAGACCGGCGACCAGTCCGCCCACACGAACGCCTTGTGCGTCGGAACGCCGGTGGGCCGGAACGCGGCGTTCGAGGGGTCGTCGAGATCGCGGTGCGTCCACGTGTAGTTGGCGCCGAGGCCGAGCGTGTCGCCGAGGCGTGCATCGACCGACAGCTCGACGCCGTAATAGTCGCCCTTGCCGAGATTGCGGCTCTGCGTGACCGCCTGAGGATCGCAGACGCCGGGCGCGGTGCAGACCTCGATGACCGTGGGGAAGGCGACGATGACGTCGGTGACACGCGAATAGAACAGCGCGCCTTCCGCCGTCACGCCCCCGAAGCGGCGGCTGCCGCCGACCTCGAAGCTGGTGGCGCGTTCCGCCTTCAGGTCCGGGTTCGAGGTGGCGCCGCCGAAGCGCGAGCTGAAGCGTTCGAACACGGTGGGGAAGCGCGCGCGCGACGAGATGCCGGCGTGGACGCGCGTCGCCTCGTCCGGGGTCCAGACGAGCCGGCCCTGCCCGTTCACCGCGCTGCTGTTGCGGATCGGATAGGAGAACAGGCGATTGCCCGGCAGGCCGGGGACGGCGCCGTATTCCTCCGCGCGCTTCAGGTCGCGCCAGTCGTAGCTGGCGCCGGCCGTGAACGTGAGCGTCGGCGACAGCGCGAGGCGGTTCTCGACGGCGACGCTCCACGTCTCCTCGAGGTTCTCCTGATCGGGCTCCCACGTGCCGGCCGGGAAGGCCTGCTGCGTCTCGATATGCTTGTCGCGGCGGTAGTGCGCGGCGACGCTGAGGCCGTAGCTGTCGGTGAGGTCGACGTCGAGCTGCGCCGAGCCGCCCCACGCGGTGTCGTCATAGGGGCTGTTGAAGGCGCGCGGGC
>JACFNY010000117.1:5651-6609 GCA_019454625.1 Sphingomonadaceae bacterium | reverse complement strand
GGTCGATGCAGGCGTTGACGACGATGCGACGGAACCACGTTTCCACCTTCGCCTTGCCCGCATCGAACGACGCCGCCTGCCGCCAGAGCTTGACGAGCGCCGCCTGCACTGCGTCCTCCGCCTCGCTGCGATCGCCGAGGACCTTGGTCGCGATGCCGATGGCGGGCCCGTAAAGGCGCCGCGTCAGCAGGCGAAAGGCATCCTCGTCGCCGTTCTGCACGGCAACCATGAGCCCCCCGGGCTCGTCCCATCGCTCGGCGTCCCTGATCACCTGCAGCATCGTGAGGGAATACGCTTGGCCGCGCCAGACTCCCCCGCGGGTTTTTCGGCGCGCCGCGCGACTGCGTGGCGAAGTTGAGGATATTGAGACATGCCGGACGTTTCTTGCGGAGAGCCGGGAGAACGGCATTCCGGACGAACGTTCAGTCCATCGTGTCCGCGAGGCCGCTGCGGAAGGCGCGTTCCCACTGGTCGTCGTCCCAGTTCCCGGCATCTTCGGGATCGAGATCGGAAATGTCGATGTCCTCCGGGCGCATGTCGGCATAGCCGCGAATCCGGTCGAACGCGGCGAGCGAACGCATGAGCGCACCATCGGCGGGCGGCGGTGGACATTGCGGCGGCGCACGGTGCGCCGCGACGAACGCAGCTTCGCCTTCCGCATCGCCCGCCGCCACGCAGTCGAGCAGCGCCTCGAAATCCTCCGCGACGGTGGTGACGGTGCCACTGTGGTCGTCGCACTTCTCCGCCTCGCGGTCGAGCCGGGTGAGCACGGCCATCGAGAGGCGGTTGTCGAAACGGTGGCGCGTGGCGACGATCTCGCCATCCTTCTCGATGCGTTCGGTGCAGCCGTGCATGGCGCGCGACAGAAGCTCGTCCGCCAGCCGCTCGCGCGCGTGGCGGAGCGCGGCGGCCCAGCCGAGCGCGAACAGCGCGCCCGCCTTGCGCTGGCGCAGCGCAT
>JACFNY010000117.1:0-5641 GCA_019454625.1 Sphingomonadaceae bacterium | reverse complement strand
CCGGGCTCATGTCCGCGGCGCGGCAGGCATCCTGCACGACGCCGCACTCGGCGAGGCTTTCGAGGAAGACGCGGCGGCGTTCCGGCGTCCAGCCGTCGTGGCGCTGGGTTGCGGTGCGGGGCGGCAGGGATGCGGGGGCTCGGGTCATGTGCCGGAGGGAGGCACAGGTGTTCCTATTATGGAAGGTGGGATGGAGGGTAAGCGCTTCTTCTCCCTGCTCAATGCCTGCCGTTAACGGCGAACAGGCTGATAGGAAATGCGGACACCGTGGACGATATTGTTGTTCGTAAATACACGAGCCTGCTCATCGTAGCTGACAAGCAAGTCCTCCGGTCCGATCCATTTCAGCTCGGCCCACGGTCCACCCCAGTGTCCACATGTGCCTCCATTGTAAGCATCCGCCACAAAGGCGTTGCCAATACCTCGGACGAAGCCTGGATCGATGGATACTTGCGTGGTGAAGTCGGTCGTTGCCCCGCATTCACGCATAAAGAGTACGGCCCGATGTCCTCCACCCGGTGACGGTAGTGAAACTACAGTTTCAGTCGTGCAAAGTGGATTGGAACAGCCCGCCGCAAAGAGCATCAACGCCGGGATGAGTGTCAATCCGCGCATAGTTTGAGCGTATGTTGGAAATTGCACTCGGGCAATCTGATAGCAGAACAGCAGTACACTAAGTAATCGCCGTCACCCCGGCAAAGGCCTAGGTCCATGCGACCATAGTTATGGATACCGGCCTTCGCCGGTATGACGATTGAGGGGGACCGCACGAACAAACAGGCGTTTGAAAGCGGGACTTCAATCCTCGCGCTTGTGCGTCTCGACGTGCCTTTCCAGACGTGCGGCTTCATCCTTCGCCGCGCGCTTTTCGGCGAGCGTGCGGCCGTGGAGGTGGCGATTTTCGGCGGCCTTCGCCTCCGCCTCGGCGCGGGCCTTGGCCTTGCGCCTCTGGCGGAGGTTTATGAGTTCGGCCATGCGGGCCTGCCCCCGTCCCCGCCCCGCCCGCTCAGGCGTCCGGCTTCGAGTCCGCCACTTCCCACGTCTGGCCCTTGCGGATCAGCGCGGCGAGGTCGGCGATCTTGCCCTGGGTGAGCGTCCTCGTCTGCTCGGTGAGCGCGCTTTCGTAGCTGGGCGCAGGCGAGCAGAAGATGACGCCGAGCGCGATGGGGAAGCCGGGGAACGGCATGTCCACCAGCATCTGCGCGACGCCCTTGTTGGTCTCGTCGTGGACGATGACGCCCGCCGTTTCCCAGCCGCCGTCCGTCACCTCGACGACTTCGAGGCGGAGATCCTGCCGGTTGAGCGTGAGGCCCTTGGTGCCGCCCGCAAAGAGCATCGGCTTCCCGTGCTCCAGCCAGAGCTGGTTCTCGGCGGCGTTCGCCTTCGCGGTGAACGGCTCGAACACCGCGTCGTTGTAGACGATGCAGTTCTGGTAGAGCTCGACGAAGCTCGTGCCCTTGTGCGCGTGGGCGCGCTTCAGGATGCCGGGCATCTCCTTCTGCGAGGTGTCGATGCAGCGCGCGATGAAGCGGGCGCCCGCGCCGATGGCGAAGGCGCACGGGTTCGCGGGCCGGTCCACCGAGCCGAACGGCGTGGAGGGCGTGCGCGTGCCGACGCGGCTCGTCGGCGAATACTGGCCCTTGGTGAGGCCGTAGATCTCGTTGTTGAACAGCAGCACCTGGCAATCGAGATTGCGGCGCAGCAGGTGCAGCATGTGGTTGCCGCCGATGGAGAGGCCGTCGCCGTCGCCGGTGACGAGCCACACGTCGAGCTCCGGGTTGGCGAGCTTCACGCCGGTCGCGATCGCGGGGGCGCGGCCGTGGATGGTGTGGAAGCCGTAGGTCGCCATGTAGTACGGGAAGCGCGACGAGCAGCCGATGCCGCTGACGAACACGGTGTTCTCGGGCCGCGCGCCGAGCTCCGCCATCGTGCGCTGCACGCCCTTCAGGATGGCGTAGTCGCCGCAGCCGGGGCACCAGCGCACCTCCTGATCGGTGGCGAAATCGGCGGGTTTCAGCGGGGCCTTCAGGGGGGCGGCGACGTTCATGCGAGGGCTCCCTCGATAGCGGCCTCGATCTCGGCGATCTTGAAGGGCTGGCCGGAGACCTTGTTGAGCGGCTTCGCGTCCACGAGATACTGGTCGCGCAGCAGGGTCTTGAGCTGCCCCGTGTTCATCTCGGGTACGAGGATACGGTCGTAAGTCTTCAGAAGATCGCCGAGATTCCCCGGCAGCGGCCAGATGTGGCGGATGTGGATGTGGGCGACGCTGGCGCCGTTCGCACGGGCGCGGCGCACGGCCTGATGGATCGGGCCGAAGGTCGAGCCCCAGCCGACGACGGCGAGGCGTTCGCCCGGCGCGCCGAGGCAGACGTCCTGCTCCGGGATGTCGCCGGCGATACCGTCGATCTTCGCCTTGCGCGTGTCGGTCATCTTCTGGTGGTTCGCGGGCGAATAGTCGATGTGGCCGGAGTTGAAGCTCTTCTCGATGCCGCCGATGCGGTGCATGAGGCCGGGCGTGCCGGGTCTGATCCACGGGCGCGAGAGCTTCGCGTCGCGGGCGTAGGGGTTGAGCTCCACGCCCTCGGGTGGCTGCTCTTCATGGAATGTCACAGGAAACGACTCGTAGCCGTTCAGATCAGGGATTTTCCACGGCTCGGCGGCGTTGGCGATGTAGCCGTCCGTCAGCAGCATCACCGGCGTCATGTAGCGCACGGCGAGGCGGCACGCCTCGATGGCGGCGTCGAACGCGTCGGACGGCGAGCGCGCGGCGATCACGGCGAGCGGCGCGTCGCCGTTGCGGCCGTAGACGGCCTGATAGAGGTCCGACTGCTCGGTCTTCGTGGGAAGGCCGGTGGACGGCCCGCCGCGCTGCGAGTTGACGATGACGAGCGGCAGCTCGGTCATGATCGCGAGGCCGATCGCCTCGCCCTTGAGCGCGATGCCGGGGCCGGACGACGAGGTGACGCCGAGCTGTCCGGCATAAGAGGCGCCGATGGCGGCGCAGACGGCGGCGATCTCGTCCTCCGCCTGGAAGGTGGTGACGCCGTACTCCTTGAGGCGCGCGAGCGTGTGCAGGATCGAGGAGGCGGGCGTGATCGGGTAGGAGCCGAAGAACAAGGGCAGCTCGGCGAGGTTCGCGCCGACGACGAGGCCGAGGCTGAGCGCCTCCGCGCCGGTGACGGTGCGGTAGAGCCCCGCCTCGGCGGGCGCGGCCTCCACCTTGTAGCGTGCGAACGTGCCGATCTCTGCGGTCTCGCCGTAGGCGTGGCCGGCGTTGAGTGCGGCGATGTTGGCATCCGCCAGCACCGGGCTCTTCGAGAACTTGGCATTGAGCCAGTCGACGAGCGGCCGGCGGTCGCGGTCGAACATCCAGAGCGCGAGGCCGAGCGTCCACATGTTCTTGCAGCGCAGCGCCTCCTTGTTGCCGAGGCCGAAGTCGGCGACCGACTCCATCGTGCGCGCGGAAATGTCGAAGGCGACGAGATGGTAGTCGGCGAGGCTGCCGTCGCTCAGGGGATCGACCTCGTAGCCCGCCTTCTTGAGGTTGCGGGCGTTGAACTCGCCGCTGTCGGCGATGATGAGCCCGCCGGGGCGGAGCGCGGAGAGGTTCACCTTGAGCGCCGCCGGGTTCATGGCGACGAGGATGTCCGGCGCGTCGCCCGCGGTCTCGATCGCGGTCGAGCCGAAATTGATCTGGAACGCCGAGACGCCGAAGGTCGTGCCCTGCGGCGCCCGGATCTCCGCGGGAAAATCCGGGAAGGTCGCGAGGTCGTTGCCGGCGAGCGCGGTGGACAGCGTGAACTGGCCGCCGGTGAGCTGCATACCGTCGCCGGAGTCGCCAGCGAAACGGACGACCACCGCGTCGCGCGCGATGGCCGCGCCCTCGGCGGGCATGGGGTCTTTGAGCTTGGTTGCCATTCGCGGTCCCGGGACTGTCTATGCTTGCTTTCCGGAATCTCTAAGCCCGCGGGACCGCATCGGCAAAGTAGATTTTATGTGAGGCTCACAAGGTCAGGCTTGCGAGCCCCACACGAAAGGCTCAGCGGCGGCGGCGCAGCGCGATGACGGCGACGCCGAGGCCGAGGAGACCGAGCATTCCCGGCTCCGGCACGCCGTTGGTCGGCGGGTCTTCCGGATCTTCGGGGTCTTCCGGGAACGTGCCCTCGTCGACGGTGAACGCCGAATAGGTCACGGCCGCCTGCGAGAAGTTGTAGAAGCCGAGGCGACCGTTGGCGAAGCTGCCGGTGATGTCGATCTGCTTGACGCCGTTCACGTAGACCTCGAGGTCGTTCGGGCCGAAGTCGAACGTGAACTCGTATTCGGTGTTGAAGTCCCAGCCCGTCGCGCCGAGCGTTGCACCCCGCGCCAGCTCCGAGACGCCGCCGCCCGTATGCGAGGCGTAGTTCGTGTGCTGCCAGAACTCGTCGGCCGTGGGGACGCCGGTGACGCGCGAGACCGCGAGTCCGATCTGGGCGACCCCGCCCGGCGTCGTGGACGGCGCACCGAAGTCGAAGGACTGCGTGGCGCGTTTCCAGTCGATCAGCAGGTAGTTCGCACCGCTGTTCGTCACGTCACCCGGATCGTAGCCGATGACGAAGCCGACGAAATCGTCGTCGCCTCCCGAAGTGGCCACCCGGATCTTGCCGGTGACCTTCGTGCCGTAGGCGGTGAAATCGCTGTAGTAGAGCGTCGGCTGGCCGTTCACCGACTGGGTGACCGACGAGCCGTCCGCCGCCGGCGTCCACACGCCCGCACCGAAACTGGCAACCGCCTCGTAGGATTCGGCCGTCCAGTCGTTGAGGTTCACGACCGCAGCCTCCGCAGGCGCGACCGACGCGAACGCAAACACAAGGGCAAGACTGCTGTACCGCATGAAACCCTCCCTGTTTCCCGACGGGGGAGGTACCAAGCATAAGCCGTGCCAGAGTTTGCCTGAGCGCGCAAAAGCGGGTTCGGCCGCATTTTGCACGCGACCGCGCTTTTTCAAAATGTAAAGACCGCCGACAGCACCCTAGCCGCTATGACAGACTTGCGGGTGCGCCGCGCGGCGGGGATACTTCGCGGCAAATCCGCAAACAGGGGAGATTCGGCGATGACCTTCGTTCGTCCAGACGTGCAGGCGTTCCTCGACATGCTGAACGCGCAGCCGGGGCCGAAGATGCACGAGATGGAGCCCGACATGGCGCGCCAGGTGATGGGCATGATGGTGCAGATGGCGGAGCTGCCGCGCGGCGACATCGCGCGGGCGGAGGACCTTTCCATCGACGGGCCGCACGGCGACCGCATCCCGCTCAGGCTCTACGGCCCGCGCGCCGCGGGCGGCGAGCCGCAGAGCGTGCTCATGTACTTCCACGGCGGCGGCTGGGTGATCGGCGACCTCGAGACCCACGACAGCCTGTGCGCCGAGATCGCCCGCAGCCTCGGCATCACCGTGGTCTCGGTCGACTACCGCCTCGCGCCCGAGCACGCCTTCCCGGCCGCGGGCGAAGACTGCCTCGCCGCGACGCGCTGGGCGGCGGCATCGCCGAAGGAGATCGGGCACGCCGTCACCAGCATCGTCGTGGCGGGCGACAGCGCGGGCGGCAACCTTGCCGCCATCACCGCGCAGGAACTGGCCGGAAAGCTGCCCGTGCCGATCATC
>JACFNY010000116.1 GCA_019454625.1 Sphingomonadaceae bacterium | reverse complement strand
GGCGGAAAGACTCGATGTCGAGATCATGCGGACGGACAGCGCGTCCTTCCGCAGCTACGTCGACGCCCGCGCCCACCGCACGCGCGACGGCTGGTTCGCACGCGACGCGGGCTTCATCGACCTGTGCAATGTGCGCGTGCCGGAGCGGCCGCGTTCCCGTCCATAAGCGTCTTGCCGAAAAAGGGAGCGCATCATGGACTATGAAACGATCCGCTACGCGGTGACGGACGGGATCGCGACGCTGACGCTCGACCGCCCGGAGCGGCTGAATGCCTTCAACGCCGCGATGATGCGCGAGATGATCGACGCGTTCGACCGCATCGACGCCGACGACGCGGTGCGCGCGGTGATCGTGACCGGCGAGGGCCGCGCCTTCTGCGCGGGCGCCGACCTCGGCGAGGGCGGCAAGACCTTCGACTACGACAACCGCAGCGACCGCCCGCGCGGCGACAGCCCCGTGCGCGCCGACGGCACCACCGACTACGCGCACCCCGCCGTGCGCGACGGCGGCGGGCGCGTGTCGCTGCGCATCTTCCAGTGCCTGAAGCCGGTAATCGCGGCCATCAACGGCCCCGCCGTGGGCGTCGGAATCACCATGGCGCTGCCGATGGACATCCGCATCGCGAGCGAGGACGCGAAGTTCGGCTTCGTGTTCACGCGGCGCGGCATCGTGCCCGAGGCGTGCTCGTCGTGGTTCCTGCCGCGCATCGCCGGCATATCCAAGGCGCTCGAATGGTGCTTCTCGGGCCGCGTGTTCGGCGCGGACGAGGCGCTGGCGGGCGGCCTCGTCAGCCGCGTCGTGCCGCCGGGCGCGCTCATCGAGACGGCGACGGCGCTCGTCCGCGAGATCGCCGACAACACGGCGCCCGTCTCGGCCGCGATGACGCGGCAGATGCTGTGGCGGATGCTGGGCGCCGCGTATCCGATGGAGGCGCACCGCATCGACAGCCGCGCGATCTGGTCGCGCGGGCGCGCGGGCGACGCGCGCGAGGGCGTGACGAGCTTCCTCGAAAAGCGGCCCGCCGTGTTCCCCGACCGGGTTTCCGCGGACCTCCCCGATTTCTTCCCGTGGTGGGACGAGCCCGGCTACGAATAAGGGCCTGCGAACAGCCCGTCCGTCCGGTCAATCGGTCGCAGGCGAGCGGCAGGTGTGGAAGTATCGCCGCGAATAATGCTAAAGACGCGGGCAGAAGCGGGCCTCGACCGGAATCACGTCCGGCAAATGGAGCGGTGGTTGACGAAAGTTTGCGAGGATTGCGTCGTTCGCGACAGATCGCTGTGCGGCACGCTCGACGATGCCGCGCTGACCGAGATGTCGCGCCTCGGGCGCAGGCGCAAGCTCGCCGCGGGCGAGTCGCTCCAGTTCGAGGGCGACGAGAACATCCTGTGCGCGAACGTGCTGGGCGGCGTGCTGAAGCTGAGCTCGCTGACCCCCTCGGGCGAGGCGCAGACCGTGGGGCTGCTCTACCCCGCCGACTTCATCGGACGGCCCTACGCCGACACGGTGGACCACGACATCACCGCGCTCACCGAGGCCGAGGTGTGCATCTTCGCGCGCGCGCCGTTCGAGCGCATGATGGAGGAGAACGTGCAGCTCGAGCGCCAGCTGCTCGAACGCACGCTGAGCGAGCTGGAGCGCAGCCGCCGCTGGCTGCTGTTCCTCGGCCGCAAGAGCGCGGGCGCGCGGCTCGCCGGGCTGCTCATCGACATCGACCGGCGCCTGGCGCAGACCGGCTGCGGCGCCGATCTCGGCGTCGGCCAGCTGATCCAGCTTCCGCTCACCCGCACCGAGATGGCGGACGTGCTCGGCCTCACCATCGAGACGGTGAGCCGCGAGCTCGGCAAGCTGAAGGACGCGGGCGTGATCGCCACCGAGGGACGCCGCGGCCTGCGCATCCTGAAACCGGCGTCGCTGAAAGCCATCATGGACAGCGAATAGCCGCGCGGCGCTATTCGGACGTCTTGCGGTAGGTGAGGCGCGCGTCGCCGCGCGGCATGACGAGATCGTCGCCTTCGATGTCGAGCGGCTGGTCCCTGAACGGCGGCTGGCCGAGGCTGTTGGGCACGAGGCGGAACGTAAGGTCGTTGGCGCGGGCGAGGTCGACCGGGAACGGGTCCGACACGAAGCCGAACACGGCGAGGCCGAGCCTGACCGCCGTGATCCGCGCGCCTTCGGGAAGGTCCGGAATATAGCCGTAGGGCTGTGTATAGCCTTCGGTCTCCGTGCCGTCCGCGTAGGTCAGAAGCACGTCCACGGGCCAGCTCATGCGGCTGCCGTCCGGCCCCGTCACCTGCACGCGCAGCGGGAACTCGGCACTGCGCGCCGCCGAGACCGGCTCGAAGGCGGGCGGGGTCCATGCGGGCTCGGTGGTGAGCAGGATGCGGTTCCCCTCGCGGACCCAGCGGCCCTCCCCTGCCTCGTCGAGCGCGCCGTAGCTGAGGCCGTAGCGGAAGCGGCCGTCGGCGGCGAGCTCGAGGCCCGAGGCGGCCTCACGCACGCCTTCGAGGCGGTAGACGCCCTCGACGCCGGCAAGCGCGGGCGTGGCGGCGACGAGCAGCAGGGGGGCGATCAACCTCATGTCCGTCTCCCGAACAGGAAATGCGCGGCGAGCGTGACGGCGGCGCCCGCGATCGCGAGCGCGCTGTCCTTGTGGGCGTCGAAGACGTCGCCCTGCGTGCCGAGATAGGCGATGCCGAGATCGGGCGCGACGACGAGCATCGCCGCCCATTCCAGCAGCTCGTAGATCGTGGAGAGCGCGGCGATCCACATCCACGCCGACAGGTGCGTCCACACCCGGCCCGCCGCGCCGTAGCGCGCCACGGTCTCCCGCATGGGCAGGGCGAGCAGCAGGCCGAACAGGAAATGCACGAGCCGGTCGTAGGGATTGCGGACGGTGCCGCCGACCTCCCGAAGCCAGAAGCCGAAGGGCGCCTCCGAATAGGTGTAGTGCGCGCCGTAGACATGGGCGGCGAGGAACAGGAACGCCGCCAGCGTCGACAGCCGCGAGAAGCCCACGCGGCGATCGAGCAGGACGAACGCCGGCACGCCCGCGAACACCAGCAGGTTTTCGAGCAGCCAGTCCTCCCGGTAGCTGGGGGCGACGGCGAGCCAGCCCCACCAGAGCGCGAGGCCGACCACGAGCGGCCGGCGCGCCGGGTCCCGGAAAAATCCATACTGGAGGCAAGCGTTCATGCCGCGCGCGAATCAAGCCAGACGATTGTAAAAACAAAGCTTGCACGGGAACGTGCGGGGGTCAAAAACAGAAAAAAAGCCGGCGCAGCCGGCAAGCGTCGGGGTGCCATGTTCGACACGCACGGCCGCATCAAGTGCGGCACGATCTCGGTGCCCGATTTCCAGGGGTCGCTCGGCGACTGGACGGGGCTGCTCGGCTACGAATGCGTCGAGACGGGCAAGGTGCCGATCGAGCTGGCGAACGGCTGGGGCGCGCTGAAGACGCTCGGCGCGCGCACGGCGCTGCTGGCGCCGCCCGGCGGCGGCGGCACCGGCTTCGTTCGGCTCGTCGAACAGCCGGCAGTCCTCGCCTATCTCCCGATGCGGACCTACGGCTGGGTCGGCTATGAGCTGAGCGTGCGCGACGTGCCTTCGCTCAACGACCGGCTGCACGGCAGCCCGATCCGCGTCCTGACGCCGCCCGAGCGCGCGCCGGGGAGCGCGGGCTGGACGCCGATCGAGGCGACCGGGCGCGCGGGCGAGGTGCTGTTCTTCAACGGCGCGAACGACACGCTGCGCGACCTCGAATTCCCGCGCACGGTCGCGGACGTCGACCGCATCACGGTCGCCATGCTGGCCGCCGCCGACCGCGCCGCCGCCGTGCGCTTCCACGTCGATGCGCTCGGCTTTTCCGAGGGCGGCACCTTCCGCCTGCCCTACCCGGTCATCAACGCCGCGTTCGGCCTGCCGCCCGAAACCGAGAGCGAGGCGACGGTGATCAGCGTCGGCCGGATGCCCGTGTGCGAGATCGACCAGTTCCCGCCCGGGACCACCCAGCGCAAGCAGCTGCTCGGCTACCTGCCGCCCGGCAACGCGATGGTGAGCCTCGCGGTCCGCTCGCTGAACGCGATCCGCGCGCCGCTGATCGCGCCGCCGGAGGCGATGGGCGGGCCGCTCTACGCCGGACGGCGGACGGCCTGCACGCGCGGGGCGGCGGGCGAGCTGATCGAGCTGATCGAGGTGGGGGGCGACACGCTCTGATGGTCTCCGGCCGTTCCGTCGTCGAGCGCGTGCGCCAGTCGCGGCGGCGGTTGCAAAGCGAATCCGAGGACGCGCTGCGCTTCCTTGCGCGGCTGCGGAACGCGCGCATGGTGGGCGCGGTCGCGCCGAGCGGAAAGGCGCTCGCGCGCAGGATCGTCTCCGGCATCGACCCGGCGCGCGGCCCGGTGCTGGAGGTCGGCGCGGGAACCGGCGTGTTCACCGCGGCGCTGCTGGCGCACGGGGTGGCCCCGGAAGCGCTGACCGCGGTGGAGGCCGACGAGATCGTCGAGGGCCGCGCGGAAGACGCGCTCGGCGCGGGCGGCCCGCTCGCGGACCGGCGCTATGCAGACGCGGTGAGCGGCCTGCCGCTGCTCAACTTCCCGCCCGCACTGCGCCGCCGCATCCTCGAGGCGATCTTCGCACGGCTCGCGGAGGACGGCGCGCTCTACCAGTTCACCTACGGACCCCGCGCGCCGCTGGGGCGCGGCGGCCTCGCCGCGCTGGGCCTCGCCGCCGAGCCCGTCGGCCGCGTCTGGCGCAACCTGCCGCCCGCCACCGTCTACAGAATCCGTCGCGCCGCCTGACTGTCTTGCACGATCAAGACAGTCCGCTAGACTTTCGCGCATGGCCCGGCCCGTCCGCTTCGACATTCCGCACCGCCTCGGCCGGGCCGAGGCGCGCCGCCGCATGGACGCCGGGCTAGGCGATCTCGACCGGGCAATGCCGTTCGCCTCGCGCATCGGCAAGGCGTGGCAGGGCGACCGGCTGGTGATCGAGGTGACGGCGCTGGGGCAGGTGACGGCCGCGAACCTCGATGTCGGCGACGATCATGTGCGCATCGAACTGGCGCTGCCCGGCCTTCTCGGCCTGTTCGGCGAGAAGATCGCCGGCATCTTCCGCAAGCGCACGGCCGAGCTTCTGACGGACAAGCGCACGCCCTGAAGGCGGCCGTCGCACATCGCTTGCGAACCGCCGCGCGGGAAGGCAAGAGGCAAGGTCTTGTTTTCAGGAAAGGTCGCGTATGTCAGGACGTTCGCTGTTGCACGGAAGCTGCGCCATCGCCGCGATCGCCGCGGCGGCCGCACCTGCAATGGCGGAAGCGGAGGCGGCAAGCTCCGCGCTGCCGGAGATCGTCGTCACCGCGCAGCTCCGCCCGCAGCCCATCGAGACCGTGCCGCTCGCCGTGACCGCGCTGCTTTCCGGCGAGATCGAGGCGCGCGGCATCGACACGCCGCTGGACGCCTTGCGCGGCATCCCGAACGTGGTCGCGGCGCACGTGCCGGGCTTCGGCAGCGACAACGCCTACGTCATCCGCGGGTCGGGCGGCGTCGGCACGTTCATCGACGGCGTTTACGTGGGGCGCGGCGCGGCGACCGACTACGGCTTCTTCGACATCGACCGCATAGAAGTCCTGCGCGGTCCGCAGGGGCCGCTCCACGGCCGCGACACCAGCGGCGGCGCGCTGCACATCGTGAACCGCACGCCGGGCGACCGCACGAGCGGCTATATCGACGGCGCCTGGGGACGCTTCGGCACCTACCAGTTCCGCGCCGCGCTCGACGTGCCGGTCGGCGAGCGCTTCTCGCTCGGCCTTTCCGGCTACTGGCGCGAATCGAACGGTTCCGTGCGGAACGGCGCGACCGGGGACCGGCTGAACGAGGACGACGGCTGGGGCGTGCGCGCCGCCGCGCACTGGAAACTCGCCGACACGCTGACGTGGACGGGCACGTTCGCGCGCATGGAGAGCACGGCGCTCTATGCGCCCGATTTCGAATGCGACCCGGCCGCGCCCACGGGCTGCAAGGGCCGCTTCGCCTCCACCGGCTACGCCGAGACGGCGGGCCCGAACCATTTCGGCCCGCTCGGCGTGAGCGGACGCAAGGCGTCCTTCGGCTTCGAAAACGCGGCGAAAACCTATCTCGCGACCTCGCGCATCGCGTGGACGCCGGGCGAAGCCGTCACCCTTGAGGCGATCACCGGCTATGTCGACACCAAGCGCCAGTACGGCATCGACCTTCGCGACGGCCGCGACGCGCCGACGATCGCGGACCCCGCGCCCGCCGCCCGCGGCGACGTGTACGGCGGCTACACGATCCTCGGCGACACGCACTTCAGGCAGTTCTCGCAGGAGCTGCGCCTGAGCGGCGCGCTCGCGGGCGACTTCGTGAATTACGTCGCAGGCCTCTCCTACGCCGAGGAAGACGGCGACAGCGACCTCGCCGACATCCTCACGCCGACGACCGGCATCGCGAGCCTCGTCGCCGACCGCCGCGTGACGACCGAGACGAAATCGAAATCCGCCTACGCGCAGGTGGACGTGAACGCGGGCCCGGCGCTGACGCTGACGGCGGGGCTTCGTTACAGCGACGAGGACCTGCGCTTCGGCCTGACCGACAACCGCACGGGCTGCGCCGCGCTGCCCG
>JACFNY010000115.1:2153-6637 GCA_019454625.1 Sphingomonadaceae bacterium | reverse complement strand
GCTTCGAAGGCTGGAACGCGCACCAGTCGCTCGGGATGCTGCTCACCCGCCGCATGGAGACGCTGGGGCTTGAGCCCACCGGCTTCGTCGCCAACGACTACGTGCTCGGCGTCTACGGCCTCAAGCGGGTGAAAGACCCCGCGCCCCTCTTCTCCCCGGACATCCTCGAGGACGAACTCGCCGAGTGGGTGCAGACATCCCACCTGTTGAAGCGCGCCTTCCGCGAGGTCGCCGTGATCGGCGGCCTCATCGAGCGCCAGCATCCGGGGCGGCGCAAGACCGGCAGGCAAGTCACGTTCTCAACCGACCTCATCTACGACGTGCTCCGGAAATACGAGCCCGACCACATGCTGCTGCGCGCCGCGTGGGAGGACGCGCGGCTGCGGCTGACGGACGTCGCAAGGCTCGCGAACCTGCTCGACCGGGCGGCAAGCAGCATCGTCCACAAGCGCCTCGACCGCGTATCGCCGCTCGCCGTGCCGGTGCTGGTGATGATCGGCCGCGAAAGCGTCGCGCAGGGCCTTGCCGACGAGGCGCTGCTCGTCGAGGCGGAGGCGCTCGCCCGGGAGGCCATGCACATCGACGGGCGTCGTTGTTGAGCGGCCCGATATGGCGTAAAATCGGCAGCGGGGAAGGATCGCGACATGAACGCCTTGGCAATCGCCGTTCTGCTTGCCGCCGGCACCGCCGAACCGGCACCGCCGCCGCCCGCCGTAGGCGAGGCCGTCGATTTCGTTGCCGACAGGTCGCTGCGCATGACCGTGCCGGTCAACATCGGCGGGCGCGGGCCGTTTGATTTCGTGGTGGATACGGGTGCGGAGCGCACCGTGCTGTCCGAGGAGCTGGCGAACGCACTGGGCCTCGGGCGCACGGGCAGCGCCGAGGTGCACAGCATCAGCGGCGCCCAGCGCTTCGCGACGGTGACGGTGCCGTCGCTGTCGGTGACGAGCACGCCGGTGCGCAACGTGCAGGCCCCGCTCCTCAAGCGCGGCAACCTCGGCGCGGAAGGCCTGCTCGGCATCGACAGCCTGCAATCGAAGGCGATCCTCATCGACTTCGCGCAGCAGAAGATCGTGGTGACGCCCGCACGCGACGCGCCCGCACTCAAGGCCGGCGACGACGACACCATCATCATCCGCGCACGCAGCCGCCTCGGCCGCCTGATCCTTGCCGACGCCGCGATCGGCCAGCGCAGGATCGCGGTGGTGATCGACACTGGCGCCGAGCACAGCGTCGGCAATTTCGCCATGCGCAACCTCGCGGTGAAGCGCGGCAAGGCGGCGCTGCTGATCCCGACGACGCGGCACGACGTCGCGGGCGGCTCCGTCCCCGCCGAGATCGCGGTGGTGAACGACATGCGGCTCGGCAGCGTGACGCTGACCGGTATGCCGATCGCCTTCGCCGACCTCCCGGTGTTCCGCCAGCTCGGCCTCGACAAGCGCCCCGCGATGCTGCTCGGCATGAACACGCTGCGCGCCTTCGATCAGGTGGCGGTGGACTTCGCGACGAAGACGGTGCGCTTCGTGGTGCCCGGCGACAGCAGCCGCGAAGACGCCGCGCGGCTTGCGAGCGTAGATTAGGCCGAACCGACCCCTTGATCGCACCTGCGCGCCGGGGCATAGCCGGGGCATGGTTCCCCTTTCGTTCGCAGGCCACGAGATGGTGCCGCTCGCCGCGGGCGCGCTCTGGTGGCCCGCGCGCGGCGCGCTGCTCGTCGCCGACCTGCATTTCGAGAAGGCGAGCTGGTTCGCGCGCTTCGGCCAGATGCTGCCGCCCTACGACAGCCTGCAAACGCTGTCCGACCTCGACGCGCTGATCGCCGCGACGGGCGCGCGGACGCTCTGGTGCCTCGGCGACAGCTTCCACGACGCGGACGGCCCCGGCCGTCTCGGTGGCAAGGCGCTGGACCTGCTGCACGCGCTCCAAGGCCGTGTCGACTGGGTGTGGATCACCGGCAACCACGACCTGAAGGCGGACGGCCTCGGGCACGTCCGCGCCGAGGTGGAGGTGGACGGCGTCGTGCTGCGCCACGAGGCCGAGCCCGGTTCGCTGCTCCCCGAGATCAGCGGGCACTTCCACCCCAAGATCCGGGTGCAGGGGCGCGGCCGCATGGTGAGCCGCCGCTGTTTCGTGCTGTCCGAACGCAAGCTGATCCTGCCCGCGTTCGGCGCGCTCACCGGCGGGCTCGCCGCCGACCACCCCGCGATCCTCGATGCCGCCGGACGCCCCGCGACCGCGCTCGTGCCGACGAAGGACCGGCTGCTGCGCTTCCCCCTCGCCGCCTGAACCTCAGGCCGTGCGCGGTCCCCACAGGATGATCGCCGCCCCCGCGAGGCAGACGCCTACGCCGATCACGTCCCACCGGTCCGGCCGCACGCCTTCGGCAGCCCATAGCCAGCCGAGCGCCGAGAGGATGTAGATGCCGCCGTAGGCCGCATAGGCCCGCCCCGCCTGATCGGTTTCCGCGAGCGTCAGCAGCCACGCGAACAGGCACAGCGACAGCACGCCCGGCACCAGCCAGAGCGGCGACTTGCCGAGGCGCAGCCACGCCCAGAACGCGAAGCACCCCGCGATTTCGGCAAGCGCGGCGCCCGCATAGGCCGCGACGGTGACGCCCGGCACCGCTACAGCACCGACGTCTTGTAGTGATGCCACATGAAGATCGCCGCCGCGCCCCTATGGGGCCGCCACAGCTCGGCGATCTCCCGGGCCTCCCGCTCGGTCGGCCGTTTCGGCAGCCCCTTGATGCGGCCCAGTTCGGCCTGCACCGCGAGGTCGCCCGCCGGCCAGATGTCGGGCCGCTCCTCGGCGAACAGCAGGTAGATTTCCGCCGACCAGCGCCCGATGCCCTTCACCGCGCTCAGCAGCGCGATCGCCTCCTCGTCGTCGGCGGGCAGGTTCGCGAAGTCGATCGCGCCGGAGGCGGAAAGCTCCGCAAGGCTTTGCGCATAGCCGATTTTCTGCCGGGAGAGGCCCGCCCCGCGCAGGTCCTCGAAGGACCGCGCCAGCAGCGCCCGCGGGTCGGCGATGTCGCCGATCGCGGCTTCGAGCTTGTTCCAGATGCTGTTCGCGGCGCCCAGGCTCACCTGCTGGCCGACGATCGTCCGCAGCAGCGTCTCATAGCCCTGCGCGCGTATGCGCGGCTCCGGATAGCCGGCCCGTCCGAACGCCGCCGCGATATGCTCGTCCAGCGCCGCGATCGCATCTATGCCTTCGCGAAGGCGCTCCGCACTCAAACCCATCCGCCGCTCATGCCTTTTGACAACGCCCGTCTTGCCGTTATTAGGCTCCCCGAAATCAAAGGTCGAGGGAACGGGGAAGAGGATGCCGAAACTGATTGTCGTGTCGCGTGACGGGTCGGAAAAGACCGTGGAGGCCGAAAACGGCCTTTCCGTGATGGAAGCCATTCGGGACAACGGCTTCGACGAGCTTCTGGCCCTGTGCGGCGGCTGCTGCTCCTGCGCGACCTGCCACGTGTTCGTCGACGAGGCGTGGACGGACAGCGTGGGCGGCCCCGGCGAGGACGAGAACGACCTCCTCGATTCGTCCGATCACAAGCAGGCCAGTTCGCGGCTGTCCTGCCAGATCGAGATGAGCGACGCGCTCGACGGCCTCAAGGTCACGATCGCGCCCGAGGATTGAGTTCTGGGGCCTGAGTTCCGCGCTCGCGTTTTGCGGGCGATTGTTGCAGTCTCCGCGCGATGAAACTCGGTCCGCTTCCGAAACAGGGCTTTTTCGCCGACAAGAACCACGCCTTCTGGATGCTCCAGATCGGTGGCTGGTCGGCCTATCTGGTGCTCCGCGCGCTCGGCGGCCTCGCCAACTCGATGGGCATCGCCTTCGTCGTGCCGACCCTGATCGCGACCGCGACGGGCTTTTCGCTCACGCTCCTCATGTCCGCCGCCTACCGGCGCATCATCCGGATGCGCGCGGTGTTCGTGTGGAGCCTCACCCTCATCATCGTCGCGCTTGCCGCCGCCATCTTCTCGGTGATCGAGGTGTGGGCGCACGCGCGCTTCTACAACCCCAACTTCCAGCCCGAGGGCATACAGTTCTTCGGCGCGATCCTGCTCGATCTCTCGGTGCTCGCGGCATGGACGGGGCTCTACTACGGCATCAACTACTACCTGCTGCTCGATGAGCAGTCCGAGCGCGTGCTGATCCTCTCGGGTCAGGCAAGCGCGGCGCAGCTCGCCATGCTGCGCTACCAGCTCAATCCGCACTTCCTGTTCAACACGCTGAACAGCATCTCGACGCTGGTTCTGCTGAAGGAGACCGAGCGCGCCAACACCATGCTCTCCCGTCTGTCCTCGTTCCTGCGCTACAGCCTCGTCAGCGATCCCACCGAAACCGTCACGCTCGCGCAGGAGATCGAGGCGCTGAAGCTCTATTTCGAGATCGAAAGGATGCGCTTCGAGGACCGGCTGCGCACGCGTTTCGACATCGAGGACGCCGCGCTGCAGGGCCGCCTGCCCTCGCTCCTC
>JACFNY010000115.1:0-2143 GCA_019454625.1 Sphingomonadaceae bacterium | reverse complement strand
GTCGAGAACGCCATCAAGTACGCCATCACGCCGCAGGAGGAAGGCGCCGAAATCGTCGTCGCCGCGCATGTCTCGGGGGACCGGCTGCTGATCTCGATCAGTGACGACGGCCCCGGCCTCACCGCCGAAAGATCGGCGCTCGTCCCGTCCGCGGGGGTCGGATTGAACAATATTCGCGATAGACTGTTTCAGACCTATGGCGACGACCAGCGGTTCGAAATGATAAGCAACGTTCCGCAGGGGGTCGTCGCCAATATTGAAATCCCGTTCGAGCCGGCCAATGTTCGGCTCAAGGAGAACGCCTGATGACGATCCGGACCATATTGGTCGATGATGAGCCTTTGGCCATCAAGGGTCTTGAGATGCGGCTGGAAGCCTTCGATGACGTCGAGATCATCGAACGCTGCGCCAACGGGCGCGAGGCCATCCGCGCGATCAAGACGCACAAGCCCGATGTCGTGTTCCTCGACATCCAGATGCCCGGTTTCGACGGGTTTTCCGTCGTCAGCGGGCTCGCCGACATCGAGCCACCGCTGGTGGTGTTCGTCACCGCCTACAACGAGTTCGCGCTGAAGGCCTTCGACGCCCACGCGGTCGACTACCTGATGAAGCCCGTGGACGAGGTGCGCCTCGCCGCGACGATGGAGCGCGTGCGGCAGCGGCTCGCCGAAAAGAACGCGGGCGCCGAGAAGGACCGGCTGCGCGAGCTTCTGGAGGAGGTCGCCCCGAACGCCGCCGCCGACATCAAGCCCGCGGCGGAAGCGCCCGCCGCATCGCGCTTCGAGCGGATGATCAACATCAAGGACCGCGGCCAGATCTTCCGCGTGGACGTGGAGAGCATCGAGCGCATCGACGCGGCCGGCGACTACATGTGCATCTACACCGGCGACAACACGCTGATCCTGCGCGAGACCATGAAGGACCTCGAAAAGCGCCTCGACCCGCGCATCTTCAAGCGCGTGCACCGCTCCACCATCGTCAACCTCGATCAGGTGAAGCAGGTGAAGCCGCACACCAACGGCGAGTGCTTCCTGAAGCTCGGCTCCGGCGCCGAGGTGAAAGTGAGCCGCAGCTACCGCGACGTGGTGGCGCGGTTCCTGTAATACGCGGCGACTCGGGATGAAGGACCGTTGTTCCCCGTAAGAACGTCCGTCATCCCGGCCCTTCCCAAATAGGGTTTCGCATGGAAGGCTTGCCGCGAACCGCGACACATGTTCGCCTCGTGGATTCCGCCCATGCGAGAATCGAGAGCAGCCCCGAAGCGCAAGACCGATCGCGTCGGTGATCGCGCGCGCATACGGCCGCGGGCGCCTGTACGCCCGCGTGCGCGACCGCGTGCGAGCATGTCTCAACTTCATCAACTTCGGCTGGCATCCGGGCACGGAACGGCCGGGACTCCGCGCGTTACCGCACACATATCCCTATTCGGCAAGACCGCGTGGCCCCGGCCCCGATCGGGCGCGCCGGACTGCCGGAACATACCGGCAGCCCCTCTGCGCGGCCTTTCCATCGGAAAGTCACACGGAAACTTTTCAGCCGTTTACACGAACTTCGTGACCTTCCGGCGCACGGGTCAGGCGTGAATAGCGGCACCGATGTAGTTGACGCGGCGGTCGTCCGAGAGTTCGAAGCCGCGCGATGGGCGGAAGCCGATGCCCCGGGTTTCCGTCACTTTCAGCCCCGCATCCGCCAGCGCGGCGGTGAGTTCGTCGGGCGTCAGGAACCTGTTCCAGTCGTGCGTGCCGCGCGGGATGAAGCGCAGCACCCATTCGGCGCCGACGATGAGCGTGCCGTAGGACAGCGCCGTGCGGTTCGGCGTCGAGAAGACGAGCAGGCCGCCCGGCTTCAGCAAGCTCGCGATTCCCCGCAGGAAAACCGGCACATCCGCGACGTGCTCGACCACCTCCATGCAGGTGACGAGATCGAAGCGCCGCCCCTCTTCCACGAGGGCCTCGACCGGAGACTGGCGATAGTCGATCTCGAGCCCCGCCTCGACAGCGTGCGCCTTGGCGACCGCGATCGCCTCCGCCGCCGCGTCGATCGCCGTCACGCGTCCGCCGAGCCGGGCGAGCGGCTCGGCGAGGATGCCGCCGCCGCAGCCGATGTCGAGGACGTCGAGCCCGGAAAGCCATGCGCGGTCCCG
>JACFNY010000114.1 GCA_019454625.1 Sphingomonadaceae bacterium | reverse complement strand
ATCGCGGGCGCGCTCGCCGCGCTCGGCGCGGACGTGACGCTGGTCGCCGGACCGGTCGCGCTCGCGACGCCGCCGGGCGTGCGCCGCGTGGATGTCGAAACCGCGCGCGAGATGGCCGAAGCGGTCGATGCCGCGCTTCCGGCCGACGCCGCCGTGATGGTCGCCGCCGTCGCCGACTGGCGCGCCGAAGCGACCGGCCAGAAGATCAAGAAGGACAAGGGCGGACTCGAAGCGCTGCCGCTCATCGAGAACCCGGACATCCTCGCCGGGCTTTCCAAGTCCCCGAAACGGCCGGGCCTCGTCATCGGCTTCGCCGCCGAGACCGAAAAGGTCGTCGAGCACGCGCAGGCCAAGCTCGCGCGCAAGGGCTGCGACTGGATCGTCGCCAACGACGTTTCCGGCGACGTGATGGGCGGCGCGCGCAATCGCATCCACATCGTGAGCGCGGGCGGCGTCGAGGACTGGCCGGACATGGAAAAGGACGCCGTCGCCCGGCGCCTCGCACAAAGGATCGCAGATGAGCTCACCGATTGAAATCCGCCTGAAGCGCCTCCCCCACGGCGAGGGCCTGCCGGTGCCCGCGCTCGCGACGCGCGGCGCGGCGGGCATGGACGTGGTCGCTGCCGAGGATGTCATCATCCCGCCGGGCGGGCGTCACGCCGTCGCCACCGGCTTCGCCTTCGCGATTCCCGAGGGCTACGAGGTGCAGGTGCGCCCGCGCTCCGGCCTCGCGCTCAAGAACGGCATCACCTGCCTCAACACGCCCGGCACGATCGACGCGGACTATCGCGGCGAGGTGAAGGTGATCCTCGCCAATCTCGGCGCCGAGCCCTTCGCCGTGAAGCGCGGCGAGCGCATCGCGCAGCTCGTCGCGGCGCCGGTGCAGCAGGCGCACTTCGCGGAGGTCGAGAACCTCGACGAGACCGCGCGCGGCGCCGGGGGCTTCGGTTCCACAGGGCGGTGAATCTTACCGACACGCAACTCGAACGCTACGCCCGCCACATCATCCTGAAGGAGGTCGGCGGCGCCGGTCAGGCGAAGCTGCTCGCCGCCCGCGTCGCCGTGGTCGGCGCGGGCGGGCTCGGCAGCCCCTGCATCCAGTATCTCGCGGCGGCGGGCGTCGGGCATCTGACCGTGATCGACGACGATGCCGTGGACCTCTCCAACCTCCAGCGGCAGGTGCTGCACGGCACCGATGACGTCGGCCGCGCCAAGACGGAAAGCGCAGCGGATGCGGTCGCCCGGCTGAACCCGGACGTGACCGTGGCGCAGCATCGCGTCCGCCTCGATGCCGGGAACGCGGCCGCGCTTCTGGCAGGCCACGACGTCATCGCGGACGGCTCCGACAGCTTCGAGACCCGCCGCGCCGTCGCCGATGCCGCGCTCGCGCTGCGCATCCCGCTCGCCGCCGCCGCCGTCGGGCCGTTCGAGGGGCAGATCGCCACCTTCCGCGGCTGGGAGGCGGACAAGCCCTGCTGGCGCTGCTTCGTCGGCGAGGCCGCGGACCGCGAGGGCGCGACCTGCGCCGAGGCGGGCGTGCTCGGCGCGCTCACCGGCGTGATGGGCGCGATGCAGGCGCTGGAAGTGATCCGCGAGATCGCGTCCTTCGGCGATTCGCTTGCGGGGCGGGTTTTGCTGTATGATGCGCTCGGCGCCCGGGTACGGACCGTGCGGCTGCCGAAGGACCCCCGATGCCCGTCGTGCGGAAACGTGTGAAACAGCAAGGTCTTGCGCTCGTGTTTGCCGAGGCGAACCACGCGCGCCTGCACGGCGGCCTCAGCCTCGCGCTCGCCGCGTCCGCGCTCGGGCGGCCGGTGCGGCTGTTCTTCCAGGGCGAGGCGGTCTGCGCGCTCCAGACCGGGCGGCACTGGGCGGGCGACAAGGCCTGCAAGGCGGGCGGCCTGCCGCTGCTCTCCGACCTTCTCGATCAGGCGGTCGGGATCGGCCTGCCGATGATGGCGTGCGAATCGGGCATCCACCTCTGCGGACTGAGCGCGCCGGGCCTCATCGCGGGCGTCGAAACCGGCGGCCTCGTCGCCTTCCTCGCCGATGCGCGGAACGACGAACTGCTGTTCGTCTAGTTTATGGTCTCGCCCTTGTAGACGCCCCACAGGTCGACCGCGAGCACATAGCCGTTGCGTCCGCCGAGCGAGAGGCGGCACCAGCCTTCGTCGCAGACCTGGATGTCCGCGACGACGCCCGGCTCCGCGCGCCACACGGGCGGGCTCGAAAACTCGGCGCGGGCATAGAGGTTCGCCACCTTGCCGCGCACCATCGCCGTGCGCTTGCCGGAGAGCAGGTTCTTGTTCATCCAGCCGGTCTCGCCGTCCGGGTCGCGGACCTGTCGCCAGATGCCCCATTCGCGGATCACCTCCACGGGGAGCCCCTTGCGCCTGTAGGTCCACGTCACCGGATAGGCTTCGCCCGGCCCCGCGCGCATGTTGGCCTCGCCCGAGGCGATGGAGACCCAGCGCGGCGTCGGCAGGCCGGAAAGCCCCTTGGTGGCGTCCGTGTCCTGCGCCGCCGCGGGCATTCCCGCGAACGCGGCGGCGAGCAGCAAGGCGATGATGCGTTTCATACCGCTATTGAATCGAAACCGCCCCGCCATGCAAGCGCCTGCCTTTATCTCGCGGCCCTGATCCCGCGGCCTTGACGTCGCTGCGGGGCGATCCTAGCCACGGGGCATGGAAGAACGCCCCCGCCGCCCGCGCGTCGTCGTCACGCGCCGCCTGCCGCAACCGGTCGAAGCGCGCATGACCGAGCTGTTCGATACCGTTCTCAATGCCGACGACACGGCGATGACGCGAGGCGCCCTCGCCGCCGCGATGGCCGACTGCGACGTCTTCGTCCCCACCGTCACCGACGCCATCGACGCGGATATCATCGCCGCCGCGCCGCCGCGGCTGAAGCTGATCGCCAACTACGGCACCGGCGTGAACCACATTGATCTCGTCGCGGCCCGCGCGAAGGGCATCATGGTCACGAACACGCCCGGCGTCCTCACCGACGACACCGCCGACCTCGCCATGTCGCTGATCCTGTCGGTGCCCCGCCGCCTCACCGAAGGCAGCCGCCAGCTCTATTCGGGCAAGTGGGACGGCTGGAAGCCCTGCGACGTGCACGGCCACCGCATCACCGGCAAGAAGCTCGGCATCATCGGCATGGGCCGCATCGGCCAGGCCATCGCGACGCGCGCGCGCGCCTTCGGCCTTCGCATCCACTACCACAACCGCCGCCCGCTCGCCGACACGGTGGAGGGGATGCTGGGCGCGACCTACTGGGACGATCTCGACGCCATGATCGAGGCGGTGGACATCGTTTCCATCAACTGCCCGCTCACCGACGACACGCGCCACCTGTTCGACGCCCGGCGCATCGCGCTGCTCGGCCCGGACGGCTACCTCGTCAACACCGCGCGCGGCGAGATCATCGACGAGGACGCGCTCGCGGACGCGCTGGAGAAGGGTGTCATCGCGGGCGCGGGCCTCGACGTGTTCGAGGACGAGCCGCGCATCAACCCGCGCCTGCTGCCGCTGGGTAACGTGACGCTGCTGCCGCACATGGGCTCGGCGACCTTCGAGGGGCGGCAGGCGATGGGCGACAAGGTCGTCACCAACATCCGCGCGTGGGCGGATGGGCACCGCCCGCCCGATCAGGTGCTCGAAGGCTGGCTCTGACAGGCGGAACCGCTTCCCCCACACGGCGTTGACCCAGCAATGGGGCGTTTTGTGGGAGATTCTTCATGCGTAAGTCTCTGATCATACTGGGCGCGGGCACACTGCTCGCGCTTGGCGCCTGTACCGGCAGCCGCACGGTGGACAGCGGCCTCGTGGGCGCGGGCGTCGGTGCCGCCGCGGGCGCGGTGGTGCCGGGCGTCAGCACCACGGAAGGCGCCATCGCAGGCGGCGCCGCCGGCGCGATCTACGGCGCGGTGACGGACGGCGACGCCAAGCGCGGCAGCAAGAAGTATTGCCGCGACCGCTATCCGCGCGATTCGCGCGAATACGATCGCTGCCGCCGCGATCGGTAAGGCTCAGTCACCCGTCTGGATGCGCTCGACGAGTTGCTTCACGGTCGGGATGAAGCCGTTCGAATAGAACGGGTCCGTCGAGAAGTGGTGGGCGCTGTGGCCGGCGAACATGAGGTTGTCCTCGGGCGGCGCGCCGTGCGCGATGTCCTGAAGCGTCTTCTGGATGCAGAAGGAACGCGGATCGGCGAGCCGCCCGGTGCTGTTCTTTTCCAGGTGCTCGGCCCACGCGCTGAACCGGCATTGCGACAGGCAGCCCATGCAGTCGGCCTGATCCTTGCGCACGGTGCGCGCCATCTCCGGCGTTTCGAACACCAGCGTGTCGTCGGGCGTCTTCAGCGCCTCGGTATAGCCCTGCGCGTGCCAGCCGCGCGCGTGCAGCAGGTCGTCGCGCGTGACGTAGTATTTCTTGTTCGCGGGCACGCCCACGTCGAGCAGGTGCGTGCGGTGGTCGTGGGGTTCGCTGGAAATGCCGATCTGCCGCTCGGAGCGGTGGATAAGCTCTTCGAGGAACGGGGTTTTCACGGCTGACGAATAGAAGCCCGTCGGCGAGAATGCCTGCAGGAGGATGTCGCCCTCGCTCAGCGTCGTCAGCTTGCGCTTCCACACGTCCGGGATCGGGCTTTCCTGCGTCAGCAGCGGCCGCGAGCCGAACTGGAAGGCGATGGCGCCGAGCTCCGGGTTGTCGACCCAGTGTTCCCACTCGCGCAGGTACCAGACGCCGCCCGCCATCACGATCGGCACGTCGTCGGAAATGCCGACCTCGCGCATCGTGTCGCGCAGGTCCTTGACGCGCGGATAGGGGTCCTGCGGCCGAAGCGGGTCTTCGGCATTGGAAAGGCCGTTGTGCCCGCCCGCGAGCCACGGATCTTCATAGACCACCGCGCCGAGCCACTCGGACGCCTTGCTGTACGCGCGCTTCCACAGCGCGCGGAAGGCGCGCGCGGACGAGATGATCGGGTAGTAGTAGGTGCGGTGCCGCGCCGCGATCTCGCTCAGCTTGTAGGGCATCCCCGCGCCGCAGGTGACGCCGTCGACGAGTTCGCCGACCTTTTCGAGCACGCCTTCGAGGATACGCTGCGCGCCGCCCATTTCCCACAGCACGTTGATGTTGATGCCGCCCGCGCCGCCCGCGATCTCGTGGGCGCGGCGAACCTGCTCGACGCCGCCCGCGATGCCGTAGGCGACCAGTTCCTCGTGGCGGTCGCCGCGCGTGCGGCCGCGGTAGATCTGGGGAATGATGTTGCCGAGACTGTCATAGCTGTCGGCATTCACCGCCGAAACCGTTCCGAGACCGCCCGCCGCGGCCCACGCACCCGACGACGCATGGTTGGTTGCGGATACGCCCTTGCCGCCCTCGACGAGCGGAAGCAGCTCGCGCCCGCCCATGCGGATGGAATTCAGAAGCTTCATCGTAAACTGTGTCGTTTCTCAGCCGCAGCGCCCCTCCGGCGCCTCCCCGTTTCGCGAGCTATAGACCACGAACGCGCGCTTTGGCGCAAAAAAGTACCGAACCGCGGAATATAGCAGGGGGGAGCCGCCCTTGGCGACTCCCCGGATGCCAGCTCAGTCGCGGTCGCCGGCGATGAAGTCCGGAAGGCCGCCTTCGGCCTCGCCCGACTCCTCGCGGCGGGGGCGGTCGCCGCCCTCTCCACGGTCGCGGCGCGGGCCGCGATCGCGGTCGCGGCCGCCGCGTCCACGGTCGCCGCCACGGTCACGGTCGCGTCCACCGCGGTCACGGTCGCCGCGCGGGCGCTCTTCCCGCGGAGGACGGGTGTCGGGCAGTTCCTCGCCCGTCTCCTGGTTGACGAGGCGCATCGACAGGCGGACCTTACCGCGGTCGTCGACGCCCAGCACCTTCACCTTCACCTCCTGGCCTTCGGTCAGCACGTCGGAAACCTTGGCGACGCGCTCGTCCTTGATCTCGGAGATGTGGACGAGGCCGTCCTTGGCGCCCATGAAGTTCACGAACGCGCCGAAATCGACCATCGACACGACCTTGCCGTTGTAGACCTTGCCCACTTCCGGCTCGGCGACGATGCCGATGATCCAGTTCTTGGCGGCTTCGATCTTGGAAAGGTCCGAAGACGCGATCTTGATGGTGCCGTCGTCCTCGATGTCCACCTTGGCGCCGGTTTCCGCGACGATCTCGCGGATCACCTTGCCGCCGGTGCCGATCACTTCGCGGATCTTGTCCTTGGGGATCGACATCGTCTCGATGCGCGGCGCGTGCGCCGACATCTCGGTGCGCGTGCCGTCGAGCGCCTTGTTCATCTCGCCGAGGATGTGCGCGCGCCCGGCCTTCGCCTGGTTGAGCGCGACGCGCATGATTTCTTCGGTGATGCCCGCGACCTTGATGTCCATCTGGAGCGAGGTGACGCCGAGCTCGGTGCCCGCCACCTTGAAGTCCATGTCGCCGAGATGATCCTCGTCACCGAGGATGTCGGAGATCACCGCGAAGTCCTTGCCTTCGAGGATGAGGCCCATGGCGATGCCCGACACGGGCCGCTTCAGCGGCACGCCGGCGTCCATCAGGGCAAGCGACCCGCCGCACACCGTCGCCATCGACGACGAGCCGTTCGACTCGGTGATCTCGGAGACCACGCGCATCGTGT
>JACFNY010000113.1 GCA_019454625.1 Sphingomonadaceae bacterium | reverse complement strand
GATCGAGCTTCTCGGCGATGTGATCAGCGTCAACAACGGCGAGCAGATCACCTTTTTCGAGCTGACGACGGCGGCGGCGTTCACGGCGTTCTCGCGCACCCCCGCCGATGCCTGCGTCATCGAGGTGGGGCTCGGCGGCACGTGGGACGCGACGAACGTGCTGCCCACGGCGGCGGTGTGCGGCATCGCGCAGCTCGGGCTCGATCACCAGCAGTTCCTCGGCCACTCGATCCTCGACATCGCGCGCGAGAAGGCGGGCATCGCGAAGCCGGGCGTGCCGCTCGTCACCTCGCGCTATCCGCAGACCGTGGCGGCGGCGATCGGCGAGGTGGCGGGGCCGAAGGGCGCGCGCATCATCGCGCGCGGCATCGACTGGGACGTCGGCATCTATCAGGGTCAGCTTCATTACCGCGACGGCAAGGCGAAGCTCACGCTCGGGATGCCGCGCCTGCCGGGCGCGCACCAGATCGACAACGTCGGCCTCGCCGCCGCCATGCTGCGCCACCAGACGGCGCTTGGCGTACCGGACGCGGCGCTGCGCGCGGGCCCGGGCTGGGCGGAGTGGCCCGCGCGGCTCCAGCGGCTGGAGAGCGGCCCGTTCGTCGCGCACCTGCCGCAGGGCAGCGAACTCTGGCTCGACGGTGGCCACAACCCGTCCGCCGCGCGCGTCATCGTCGACGCGTTCCGCGCACAGGACATCGCGGCAACGCCGTTCCACCTCGTGCTCGGCATGTTGCAGAACAAGGACGCAGCGGCCTTCCTCAAGGCCTTCGCGGGCCGGGTGACGGCGGTCCACACCGTGCCGATCCCCGATCACGATTGCATCGCCCCCGAAGCGCTCGCGAAGCTTGCGGGCGACGTCGGCCTTCCCGCGACCCCCGCGGCCTCCGTGGACGAAGCGCTCCGCCGCCTCGGCCACGCCGCAGACCGCAAGGCGCCGCCCGTGGTGCTGATCGCGGGGTCGCTCTACCTCGCCGGCGACGTGCTGAAGATCAACGGGCCGCTTCCGGGCTGACCGTCTGCGTCCCGGCGCCTGCACGCGCCCGTTGCAGCACGTCGACCACATAGTCGGAGGGTGGGCTGTGCGGGTTCATCATCATCGCGCCCAGAATATTCTGGGCGCGCTCGAATTCGCCTGTCTCGACCAGCAGCGCCGCGAGCGCGACGTTGATCTCGCTCACTTGCGGCGCGAGCGCGCGCCTCGGCAAGCACGGTGACGACGTCGGGACGGCGGGGATCGGGCTGGGCGCGGACATAGTTGTAAAGCGTCTGATAGTGGTGCGGGCGGGTCTTGAACGCGCGCGTGAAGTGCCGCCGGGCCTGGGCGTGGTTTGCTTCCACCTCGCCGTCCTCGGCGGATCGCATGTGGCTGCGCCCCATCAGATAGTTGAGTTCGGCGTCGTCCGGCCGGGCCTCCATCAGCGGCCCCAGGAGCTTTCGCCCCTGCGCGGCGTCGCCGAATTCCGCCTCGACCGCGGCGATCACTTCGGCGGTCCAAGGGTCGCCCGGATAGCGGAGGGCATCGCGCCGCAGGCCCGCGACGAGCGTGTCGGCCGCCTCGGTGTCTCGGGCCCGCGCTTTCAGCATCGCATAGGGAAGCAGAAGCGTTTCTGCCGCGGGCGGAAGCGCGCTGACGCTGACGGGCGGTTCCGGAATCTGGCCGGGCTTGATGGTCAGCTTCGTGTAGGTGATCTTCCCTTTCATGTAGGCGTTCAACTGGCGGTTGAACGTCTTCATGTCGATGCCGAACGCGGGTTCGAAGGCGGCTTCAAGGCTTTCCCCCTCGCTCAGGCGCTTCAGATAGGCGGAAAGCTGCTGCGACCGCTGCGGATCGCGGAGCAGGTAGTGCGTCGCCAGCCAGGACTGCGCGTAGAACATGGCGACGTCGTCACGCTTCTTCATGCTCCAGGCGTCGGCCGTGAGCAGCACGCGCGCGTCAATCCAGTTTCCGTAGATGAGCCAGGCGGCGCGATTCTGCGACGCACGACCCATCGTCATGTTGTCGGTCTTGACGTCGGCGGTGGAGAAATACTCGGCGAAGCCCTCCACGTACCACGACGGGTACACGTAGGGGAAATGGAACATCATGAAATGATGGCCGTATTCGTGCAGCAATATGTCGAGTGCGGTGTCGTCGGCGTCGTTGACGCGGACGGAAAAGGCCGCGGTGCCCGTCGACGCGGCGTGGTAGAAGCCGCCGACGTCGCGGGGCAGATCGGCGAGCGCGCGCAGCTTCGCCTGCGAGCGGACCATGTAGACGTCGAGCGGCGGCATCTCCCGCTCCGCGCCGGCGCCGGTCATCAGCCGGAGCAGCCAGTCGAAGCGCTCGAGTTGCCGCGCGTAGGCGACCAGCGCCTTTTCGGAGCCGTCGCTGTAGACACGGAAATGTTTTGTTTCCGCGACACGCCATTCGGCCGAAGCGCCTGTCGAAAGACATAGAGCGGCAAGAAGAAGGCTGAGCTTTCGTACAAGAAACGACATCGACTTTTCCCCCGGTGTCGTATCCTATACTTTCCGTTTGTTGCCTGTCTCCGATTTTTTCGGGGTGATATTCACGCCTGTCGGGGCGCTGTTTCTGTTCCCGCCGTGCCGATCGAGGAATCGATCAGGCCTGCGCGCATCATCATCCAGAACAGCAGGATGCCGGGCACGGCGATCGCGGTGGTGAACAGGTAATAGTTCACATAGCCGATCGCCTCGATCAGCGCGCCCGCCGTGGTGCCCGTGAGGAAGCGGCCGACGATGCTGGCGAAGGCGGAGATGAGCGCGTACTGCGCCGCCGTGAACCTGAGGTCGGTGAGCGCCGAGAAATAGGCGACGACGCAGACGCCGCCGATACCGCTCGCGAAGTTCTCGAAGCCGATGGCGAGCGCCATGCCGGTATTGCTGTGCCCGGCGACGGCGAGCAGTGCGAAGCTGAAGTTGGAAACCGCCATCAGGATCAGGCTCAGCAGCACCGAACGCTTGAGGCCGAGCTTGGCGTAGAGCACGCCGCCCACGAAGATGCCGGCGAGCAGCGCCCAGAAGCCGACGCCGACATCGTAGATGGCGATCTCGGTGTTCGAATAGCCGAGATCCTCGAACAGCAGGCGAAGCGTCAGGTTGGCGAGCGTGTCGCCGATCTTGTGGACGAGGATGAAGAGCAGCACCAGCCACGCGCCGCTGCGCTTCAGGAACTCGGCGAACGGCCCGATGATCGCGGTGCCGAGCGTCTTCAGCGACTTGCGCTGCGCGACCTCGCGGTGACGCGCGGGCTCGCCCATGACGAGCGCGGTGAGCGCGGCCGGAAGCGCGAAGACGGCGCAAAGCATGTAAGCCGCATCCCAGCCGAGGTTCCATTGCATGGGGTCGGCGGCGACGAGCGCGAGCGCGCCCGCGGCGGCTGCGCCGATGCGCCAGCCGTACTGCGACGCCGAGCTGGCGCGGCTCCAGAAGCTCGATGCGGTAGGCGTCGATCACGATGTCGAAGGTTGCGCCTGCAATGCCCACGAAGATCGCGGCGAAGGCGACCGCCATGATGTCCGCCTTGGGGTCGGTGAGGCCGAGGTTGACGACCGCGACCATCACCAGCGCGGCCGTGAACAGCATCCATGACACGCGCTGTCCGAGCCGCCCGAGGATCGGCAGGCGCACGCCTTCCACCACCCACGCCCACAGGAACTTGAAGTTGTAGGCGAGGAACACGAGCGCGAAGGTGGTGACGCTTTTCTTGTCGATGCCGTCCTGCGCCAGCCGCGTGGTCAGCGTCGCGCCGATCATCGCGTAGGGAAAGCCCGACGACATGCCGAGGAACAGCGCGGCGAGCGGCGCGGCTTCGAAATAGGGGCGGACACCTTCGGGAAGACGGTCCCGAACCGAAGCGAACGCGCCCGCCATGCCTGCTCCTTCATACTGACTGCCCCCGGTGTGTAGGGCAGAAAACGTGCCGCGTGAATCTCCCCCGTTTGCGCTAGGTGCCGGACGGGCTCCCGGCGCGGTAGAATGTACGGCATGGACGCCATCTCACCGCCGCGCCGTCCGACGCCCGGTCAGCTTGCGCTGGCGCGCATGATCGCGGAGGGCCGGGCTGCACGCGACGAGCGCACGGCGACCGTGCCCGCGTCCGTCTATGTCGATGAAGTCCGCTTCGTGCGCGAGCGCGACCGGCTGTTCCGGCGGCTTCCCGTCGCAGTCGCGGTGTCGGCGCTGCTGCCGGATGCGAACATGGCGGTTGCGCACGACGGGTTCGGCGTGCCGCTGCTCCTCGCGCGCGACGGCACAGGCGCGGCGCGCGTGTTCCTCAATGTCTGCCGCCATCGCGGCACGCGGCTGATGGACGGGGCGGAGGCGCAGAAGGCGCCGCGCATCGTCTGCCCCTATCATGCGTGGGCCTATGCCTGCGACGGGCGGCTGACGGGCGTGCCGCGCGCGGAGACGTTTCCGGGGCTCGACAAGGCGGAGCGCGGTCTCATCGAACTTCCCGCGCGCGAGGCGGGCGGCATCGTCTGGGTCGGGCTGGATCGCGACCGCACATACGACTTTTCGTGGGTGGAAGGGCCGCTCGCCGCCGATTTCGACGCGCTCGGCCTCGGCGGCATGTATCTTTACAACCGCCGCACGCACGATGTGCCCGCGAACTGGAAGCTCATCATGGACGCGTTCCTTGAAAGCTACCACGTGCAGCGGCTGCACGCGAAGACGATCGCACCCTTCTTCGTGGACGGCATCACGGCGGGCGACCTGATCGGGCCGCACGCGCGCTCCGCCGTGGCGCGCGCCGACTATCTGGCGAAGGTCGACCTCGAAGACTGGACGGCGCTGCGCCGTGTCGTCACCTACGCCTATCAGCTCGTGCCCGGCACGGTGCTGGTGTTCTCGCCCGACTATGTGAACCTGATGACGCTGATGCCGCAGGCGGCGGGGCGCACGCTCGTCGAGGACTTCATGTTGATCCCCGAGAAGCCCGCGACGGCGAAGGCCGAGGACCACTGGCGCCGGTCATGGGAGCTGCTCGACGGCGGCGTCTTCGGCACCGAGGATTTCGGCGCCGCCGCGCTCGGACAGCAGGGACTCGAAAGCGGCGCCGTGTCCGAACTTCTGCTCGGCAGCCTCGAACTCGGCATCCGCCGCTTTCACGATACGGTGGACAGCCTCATCGCATAGGCTCGGGAGTCAGCAGCGGCGGGTCGCTTTCGCCCTTCGAGACGACCACGGCGGCGGCGAGGTCGCCGGTGACGTTCAGCGTCGTGCGGCACATGTCGAGGAAGCGGTCGACGCCGAGGATGAGGCCGATGCCCTCGGGCGGCACGCCGACCATGCCGAGGATCAGCGCGACGACCGGCAGCGAGCCCGCGGGCACGCCCGCCGTGCCGATGCCGCCGAGGATGCACACCAGCATCACCGTCACCTGCTGGCCGAGCGACAGCTCGACGCCAAAGAACTGCGCGAGGAACAGCACGGTGACGCCCTCGAACAGCGCGGTGCCGTTCTGGTTGGCGGTGGCGCCGATGGTGAGCACGAAGCGCGAGACGCGGCGCGGCAGCTTCAGCTTGGTTTCGGCGACGCGGAGCGCCGTCGGCAGCGTGGCGTTGGAGGAGGCGGTCGAGAAGGCCATGACGATGGCCTCCTCCGATCCCTTGAAGAAGCGTGCGGGCGACATGCCGCCGAGGAATTTCACCGCCAGCGAATAGACGACGAGCATGTGGACGCCGAGCGCCAGCACGACGACGCCGACGTAAGAGGCGAGCCGCGCCAGCAGGTCCCACCCGAACAGCGCGGCGAGGTTGAACATGAAGCAGGCGACGGCGTAGGGCGCCATGCGGATGACGAGGTTGATCAGCGTCATCGTCACGTCGAACAGCCCCTCGACGACGCCTTTCACGCGCTCCGCGGCGGGCGTCGCGGCGAGCACGAGGCCGATACCGAACATCAGCGCGAAGAACATCACGGCGAGGATGTCGTTGTCCGCGGCCGCGCGGATGACGTTCGAGGGTACGATGTTGAGCAGGGCGTCGATGCCGGAAGGTGCGGTGCGCGAGCTTTGCACGATGGCGGATGCGCCGTCTCCGGCATCGGCAAGCAGGCGCTGTGCGACCGCCGGGTCGATGCCGTCGCCGGGGCGCAGCACGTTCACGAAGGCGAGGCCGATCGCGACCGCCACCGTGGAAACGCCGACAGTATACGCCAGTGTCTTCCAGCCGATCCGGCCGAGCGCGCGGATGTCGCCCATTTCGGCGACGCCGAGCACCAGCGCCGAGAACAGCAGCGGGATCACCAGCATGAACAGCAGCCGCAGGAACAGCTGCCCGATCGGGCCGGTGACCCAAGTGGTGACGGTCTGGACCCACGCCGCATTCGCCCCTGCCGTGAAATGCACGACAAGACCCGCGACGAGACCGGCCGCGAACCCGATCAGCATCTTCACATGTAATGGCATCAACGGCTCCCTCTGCCCGTGGGGTGACGATAGACGAGCGATATTGCGATGGAAATGCGTTCAGGCGTCAGCGATGGATAGCCTCGGGATATGGGTCAGTTCACCGGCGCCCTGCGCCTGTAGCCGAGCGCCTCGGCGACATGGATGCGGGCGATGGTCTCGGCGCCCGCGAGGTCGGCGAGCGTGCGGGCGACGCGCAGCACGCGGTGGTAGCCGCGCGCGGTGAGGCGCATGGATTCCGCTGCCTGCATCAGAAGTGTGCGCCCGGCGTCGTCGGGCGTGGCGACCGTGTCCAGCAGCTTGCCGTCGGCCT
>JACFNY010000112.1 GCA_019454625.1 Sphingomonadaceae bacterium | reverse complement strand
CGGGATCGCCGAGGTTGGTGCTGCGCTACACCTTGCCGACCGGGTTGTCGAGCAACGTGCCGTAGACGGGCAGGAAGCCGTTCGTATCACCCTTCACCTTGTCGTACTGGTAGTAGCCGAGACCGGTGATCGTCGTGCGCTCGCCGAGACGCCACGTGAAGGTCGGCGCGACGGTGAAGCGGCGCGCGGACACGTGGTCGCGTTCCGCATCGCGGTCGCGGTACAGCGCGGTCAGGCGCGCGTCGACCGACTCGGCGATCGGGCCCGTCACGGTTCCCGCGATCTGCTTGTAGTCGTCCTCGCCGTACTTGGCGCTGATCTCGCCGCCCGGCGTGCCGAGCGCGCGCCGGCTCACCTGGTTGTAGATGCCGCCGGGAGGGGCGTTGCCGTAGAGCACCGAGGCCGGGCCCTTCAGCAGGTCGAAGGAATCGAAGGCGTAGAGATCGACGCCGACCGAATAGATCGAGGTCGAGATCGGCGCGGCGAGCCCGTCGATGTACTGCTTCGGCGTGAAGCCGCGCACCGTGAAGAAATCGAAGCGGAGGTCGGGGCCGTAGTTCTCGCCGAACACGCCCGCCGTGTACCGCACCGCCTGCTGGGCATCTATGAAGTTCAGGAGGTCGATCTGGTCGCGCGTCACCACAGAGATCGACTGCGGCGTCTCGATGAGCGGGATGTCGGTCTTGCTCGCCGTCGCGCTGCCTTCCGGCACGTAGTTGCGCGCGGTGACGATGATCGCCTCCTCCCCGTCCACCGTGGTGCGCGTGGTCTCGATCGACGGCCCGCCCTGCGCCGCATCCTGCGCGGCGGCGGGAAGCGCGGTGAATCCTGTGAGTGCGGCGCCGGCAAGCAGCAGCGTTCTCAGCGTCCTGTCATGAACGGTCATTGCATTCCCCCTTTGACGACATGAAGTTTCGAACCTCTTGGTGATTATGGCGCCCAGATTACCGCGCCTCGGGCCGAACGGCGTTTCGGCGCAGGGTCTAACTGTATCGAGATCAGGCCATTATTGCGAGTCATTATCATTATTGAGGCCAATCCGAGCCGCGAGCCACGCCGACGCCTCGGCAAGCGCGCGATCGGCGAGCGCGGAGATCGACACGGCTTCGAGAAAGCTGTGCGCCGCGCCGGGATATTCGCGGTACACGACCGGCACCCCGGCCTCGACGAGCCGCGCCGCCATGACCCTGTTCTCGTCCGCGAGCACGTCGCACGCCGCGACGGCGAAGAACGTCGGCGCAAGCCCCTCAACGTCCGCGCCCATCGGGCAGGCCAGCGGATCGTCGAAATCCTGCGCCCCGAGATAGTTCGCCCAGAACGCCGCCATCTCGGCGGTCGTGAGGTTGTATTCGGGACCGTCGTAGCGCGCGTAGCTCGGATAGGCCGATGTCCGGTCGAATGCGCCGTAGTTCACGAGGATCGCGGAAAGCGGCGCGTCCCCGGCCTGAAGCAGCGCCAGATTGGCGGCGACCGCGAGGTTGCCGCCCGCCGAGTCGCCGCCGATCGCGATCCGCCGCGGATCGAGGCCGTGCGCCTCGCCTTCGGCACGCAGCCAGCGGATCACCGAGACGATCTCGCCGAGGGCGCGCGGGAATTTCGCTTCCGGCGACAGGCTGTAGTCAATGCCGACGACGGCGATACCGGCCCGCGCCGCATATTCGCGCATCAGCCGGTCATGCGTGTCGAGGCTGAACATCGTCCAGCCGCCGCCGTGGATGTAGATCAGCACGGGCAGCACCGGCCGCGCATCGGGCCGGTGGATGCGGATACGGACGCCGGACGGGCCGACGTTCAGCGTTTCGGTCCGGTGCATCGCGGGTCCGCCCGCCGCCCACGGCGCGCGCACCTCCTCCGCGATGCGCCGCCGTTCGGCGAGCGGCAGGCGGTCGAAATCCGGGTAGCGCCCGTAGGCGGCGGCCACCTCGCGCTGGAAACGGCGAATGTCGGGATCGAGGTCGTCGGCGACCCCGGCTGTCGTCTGGTTCATGTGGTCAGGCTTCCGGAAGTGAGCGGCGCAGGCGCGAATGGCCGACGCCGTAGAAGAGGTAGAAGGCGATGCCGAAGGCGATGTAGAGCCCGAGGATGGTCGCGGGCAGCCACTCGCCGACCATCGCCTTGCGGATGATGTCGAGCACCACCGGCGCCATCATCAGCACGCAGAAGACGAGCGCCAGCACCGGCACGGCGCCGAGCCAGAGGCCGCCGATGCGGAGACCGCCGAGCGGCACGCGGAACGGGCGCGGCAGCTCCGGCTGCGTGCTGCGCAGCCAGATGACGCTGATCGCCACGGTGATGAACACGCAGCCCGTGCCGAGGCTGACGAGATCGCCGAGCATCGAGATCGGCAGGAAGGCGGCGGCGACACCGGCCGCCAGCGCGACGAACCACGTGCCCTGGTGCGGCGTGCGGAAGCGCGCGTGCACGCGGCTGAACAGCGGCGGGAGGAGCCCGTCCGTCGACATCGCATAGCACACGCGCGAATGCGCGTAGGTGTTCACCATCAGCACCGAGCAGAGCCCGGTGAGCGCGCCCACCTTGATGACGATGCTGAGCACCGGCATCCCGATCGCCGAGACGGCGACGGCGACCGGATCGGGCACGTTCAGCATCCTGTAGGAGACGAGGCCGGTCAGCACCGCCGCCACCGCCATGTAGACGATCGTCGCGATGGCGAGCGCCCCGAGGATGCCGATCGGGATGTCGCGCTGCGGCTTCTTCGCCTCGAGCGCGGCGGTCGCCACCGCCTCGAAGCCGAGGTACGCGAAGAACAGGATCGAGGCGCCGCGCAGCACGCCCGCCCAGCCGTAGGTGAAGCCGCCCTCGTTCTCCGGGATGAACGGCTTCCAGTTCGCCGGGTCGACGTGCGGCAGGCCGAAGATGATGAAGGCGATCAGCACGCCCACCTTCACCGCCACCATGACCGCGTTGATCGTCGCCGACTGCGAGACGCCGCGCACGAGGATGAAGGCGAACAGCAGCACCGCCGCCGTCGCGACGAGGTTGATGCCGCCGCCGGTCACGAACGCGGTTCCCGCCTCGCCCGCGGCGGGACGGATGAATGGCGTCGCCAGAACCGCCGGGATATGGATGCCGAAATCGCCGAGCAGGCTGACGAGGTAGCCGGAGACGCCGACCGCGAGCGCGGACCCGGCAAGCCCGAGCTCGAGCATCAGCATCCAGCCGAGCCCCCATGCGAAGGCCTCGCCGAGCGCGGCATAGGCATAGCTGTAGGATGCGCCCGAAACCGGCAGCGTCGAGGCGAGCTCGGCATAGCAAAGCCCGGTGAAGGCACAGGCGAGCCCGGCGAACACGAACGACAGCATCACCGCCGGGCCCGCGTAGTTCGCCGCCGCCGTGCCGGTCATCACGTAGACGCCCGCGCCGATGATGCAGCCGATGCCGATGAGGACGAGATGCACGGGGCCGAGCGCGCGGTGGAGGCCGTGGCGGTCGATGTCGCTGCGCACGTCGGCGAGCGGCTTGCGGATCAGGTATCGGGTTGGCGCACGCGGCATGGCTTCAATCCCCCCAAGGATGCGCCAGCTTACCCCCGCGCCCGCCCGCCCGCCCACGCGATCGGGCCGGGCGTCATCCCTTCCGGGCCGCGCGGTTCATCGCGCCTTCGGCCGCCGCCGCGCCGACCAGAGCAGCACGCCGAGGACGATCATCGTGATCAGCCACACGCCGATCGCGGCGACCGCGATGCGCCCGGCGAGCCCGCCCATCTCGCCCGTGTGGAAAGGGAACAGCCCGTCGACGAACGCGCGGCCCGGCGGCGCGTCCAGCGCGTCGAAGCGGGCGACGATGCTGCCGTCGACGGCGCTCACGAACACGTGCGTGGCGCCGTAGGCGCGGCGCGCCTCACCCTGCTGCGTCACCCGGATCTGCCACGCCGGCCGTTCGCCGTCCGGCGGGTAGACGGCGGCGAGCGTCGATCCCGGATAGGCCGCGAGCGCAGCTCCCGCCGCCGCGGCAAGCCCGACGTTCGCCGTTCCCGCCGGTGCGTCCGCCGGGGCCGCGATCGGCGCCGGCTGCACGACGCTTTCCACGCCGCCCGCGAAGGTCAGCAGCACGCCCGCCGTCACGCTCGCCAGCGCCGGGATGCCGACGATGAGGCCGAGCGCCCGGTGCCAGCCGTAGCACCGCGCCGCCGCTGGACCCGTGCCCTGCGGCCGCAGGGCGCGCGCCCACTGCCCGCGCCTCGGCCACGCGATGTAGAGCCCGGAGAGGATATTCGTGACGAGCAGGACGCCGCTGATGCCGACGATCCAGCTTCCCGCGTCTCCGGCGAGCAGGTTGTGGTGAATCAGCACCAGGGGCGTCGTCCATGCCGCCGGTCCCCTGAAATCGCCGTCGACGAGAATCCGCCCGGCGCCGTCGATGCGGACGCTGCGGTCCCCCTCCGGCGTATCGCCCGCGATGCTCACGTCATAGCGGTCGGCCGCGCCCGCGCCCGTCCAGATCGAATCGAGCCGCGCGCCCGACCCTTCCGGGGCCAGCCGCTCGACGGTGCGCTCGATCGCCGCGAGGTCGGTCGGCCGGTGTGCGCCCGGGATGAACGCGTCCCTCGCCTCCCAGTGGAAGACGATGAGCGCGCCGGTCAGCGCCTGCACCAGCCAGAACGCCGCCGCCGCAAGCCCGGCACGGCGGTGCCAGCGGATCAGGGTTGCCTTCAGCGCCATGCGGTTCGGTCCTCCGTTGATAGCCGAGCATAGGGCCGCCCTTCCGCACGCGCTCGCGCGAAGAGGCCGGAACGTCCTTCGAATGCGCCACGAGGCAGGAATCCGCAATGCGCCCCGGCGGACGCGCCGACTGTCGAGAAATATTACAAAGTTACGACATCGAAACGGTGTTAACCACAAAAACGGTTGCAAATGCTCATGTGGCACGGTTCCTGCTTGGTATTCACGGCAAGATCGAAATTCGTTACTTTTGCGTTATGGGGGATTTTCAATGCGTAAGACGATGACCCGGACCCTGCTCGGTTCCGCACTGACCGTCGGCCTGCTGGCCGGCGCGACCGCCGCAAATGCCGCAACGCTTTTCCAGGACAACTTCAACCGCGGTGTCAGAGATCCTGTCGGCAACGGCTGGGTCGAGAACAGCGACAAAGAAGTCGATCTCTTCACCCGCGGCACCTCCAGCGACCAGGTCATGCGTCTCATCGGCAACCCGTATGACACGGTGACGGCGACGCAGAACAACATCGACCTCACCGGCTACGAGAACATCGTGCTCTCGTTCCAGTACAAGCCCTGGAATTCCGAAAGCTCGGACACGCTCGAAGTGTACACGAACCTCGGCGGCCTCGTGTTCTCGGTTTCGCTCGGCGGCGCTCAGGATTGGCACAACGTGTCGTTCGCGCTGACCGGTGCCGATAACGCCTCCGACCTCGACCTGATCTTCAAGCTGACCTCGCGCGACGACTCCTACTCGGAGTGGTACTGGGTCGAGGAGTGCACGTGGAAGAGGGAAAGGGGCAAGGACAAGAAAGTCTGCAAGGACGTCAAGAAGAAGCGCGAGCTCAAGGACAAGGAAGACTGGGTGAAGATCGACAACGTCCTCATCACCGGCGACCTGATCCCACCGCCGCCGCCCGTCGACACGCCTGAACCGGCCGCGCTGGCCCTGTTCGGCCTCGGTCTCGCCGGTCTCGGCGCCGCGCGCCGCCGCAAGACGAAGTAACGCGGCCTTCAACGGCAAAGGAGACGGCGGTCCCGAAAGGGCCGCCGTTTTTCTTTGGGCCTTTCGTCCGGTCAGCGCCGCTCCGGGCCGCGGTGCAGGTCGTAGTCGATGCGGATGCGCACCCATTCGCCGACGAGCACCCTGCCGCCCACTTGCGGCGGGCGCACCCGGAACTGCCACGCCGCCGCCAGCACCGATCGGGCGATGTTCGACCCTTGCGGATATTCGCCGAGCGCGACGCAGTCCTCGACGCGGAAATCCGCCACCGTGCGGCACGCGATGAGGCCCCACCCCGGCCCGCGCGCCGTGGAAAGATAGCCGCGCAGCTCATCGTCATACGGCTCCCGATACCATGCCGCCGCATAGAGCGGCTCCCCGTTCGGCCCCGTGCCGTCGACACGCGGCGTATCGCCGGGTGTCGAGGGCACGGGAGGCCCCATCACCGGCCGGGGCGGCGTCGCGGCGGACGGCGGCGGCGGCAAGGCGGCGATGTCCGTCACCGCCATCTCCTCGCGCGAAAGCTGGATCACCGGGAGTTCGATCGGAACGGGCGGCGGCTCGGCGGGCTGCGGCGGCGTCCGCTCCGGCCTTGCCGCCGCCTCCGCCTGCCGGGTTTCGGGAGCAGGCTCCTCCTCGGCCGGTTCCTCGTCCCGGATCATGTCGAGCCGGAACACGGCCATCGGCGCGACCTTCTCGGAGATCGACGGCGCGAGCGTGAGCAGGATGAACGCGAGCAGCCCTTCCACGAGCAGCGCGAACACGATGCCCACCGCGCGCCGCCCGAACCCCGCGCGAAGCCGCGCGGGCAGGGACCGGACGAAAGGACGGACCGACTGGAACACACGAGCGATCCCGGCTGATACCGGGCGGCTCTCACTCCGGCGAGGCCGAGCGATAAGTCGCTCCTGCGCTCAAGACAAGCCGCTTGCGGGCCGGTCAGCCCTTCGGCCGCGGGTCGTTCGGCAGCGGGATGCGCTCGTCGTCGTCCCCCGGGATGTGCGCGAAGCGGTCGGCGTCCCAGTCGTCGAAGGCCCGGTTGATGCGCTCCGGGCGCGAGGAGACGAAGTTCCACCAGATCTCGCGGGGACCGTCCATCG
>JACFNY010000111.1:3520-6804 GCA_019454625.1 Sphingomonadaceae bacterium | reverse complement strand
CGCACGATATCCTGCTCTGGGGCTCGCGCGGCATGGGCAAATCGAGCCTCGTGAAATCGGCGGTCGCGCACCTTCAGGCGGCGGGCGAAAGGATCGCGCTCGTCGAGATCGAGCGCGACGACATCGCCGACGTCTCGCTACTCCTGCGCCGCCTCGCGAATCTGGACCGCGCCTTCGTGCTGTTCTGCGACGATCTCAGCTTCGATACGGACGAGCGCCAATACCGGCGCCTGCGCTCGGTGCTTGAAGGCGGCATCGAGGCGCGGCCCGACAACTGCCGTTTCTACGTCACCTCGAACCGCCGCCACATCGTGCCGCGCGAGATGCGCGAGAACGAGCTTGCGAACAGCATCAACGCCCGCGACGTACTCGACGACCGTCTCGCGCTTGCCGATCGCTTCGGTCTGTCGCTCGGCTTCCACGCCTGCGACCAGACCACCTATGTGGCGATGGTCGAAACCTACGGCCGCGCCTACGGCCTCGACATCGACCCGCAGGCCGCGGTCGCGTGGGCGACCGGGCGCGGCGGGCGTTCTGGCCGTGTCGCGTGGCAGTATGTGCAGGAGGTCGCGGGCGCTGCCGGCGTCCGGCTCGGCTGAGTTTTCCGCGCTAGCGCCAAGCCTTCAGCATGAGGTCCACGACGTGCGCGATATGGGCATCGAGTTCGGCTGCGGTAAACGGATCGACGCCGAGTTCGATCACGAGCGTCGGATGCGCGCGCAGCAGCGACAAGAGGTCGAACGCCGCCTTCTGCGGATCGGTGAGGCGGATATCGCCGCGTGCCGCATAGGTCTCGAGAATCCGCATGACCCGGCGCGAGGTCGCCAGCACAGCCCTTTCGTAGAACAGCCTGCCGAGTTCGGGTGCGCGCTCGCGCTCCTGCACGATGAGGTTGTGCGCCGCCACAGCGTCGGGATCGAGGACGAGCCCAAGGAAGCTGTGCCCCACCGCGATGAGCCCGGCGCGCGCATCGGCTCCGCTAACCGCGATGTCGACGGCGCCGAACATCTCCTCGCACTTCGCCTCGATCACCGCGGCGAAAAGCTCGGCCTTGCTGCCGAAGTGGTTGTAGACGGTCAGCTTGGAGACACCGGCCGCGTCCGCGACGGCATCCATGCTCGTCGCCGCATAACCGTTCCTCAGGAACTGCTGCTGCGCCGCCGCGATCACCGCCCGCCGCTTCTTCAGGCTGACCGGGCGACCGCGGCCGCCGCTTTCCGCGCTCCGCGATGAAGTGTCGCCTTCCATCGTTGAAGGCTATCTTTTTTGAACTCACCGGTCCAGTATTGGTCCTGAGTATGACTCGGAAGTGGATCAAGCCGGTATGAAGTCCGTTCGGCCCCTCGTTGCGGCCTTCTGTGTTGCACTGGCCGCGTGTTCGGCGAACGACGACGCCGCACAGCCGCGCGAAGCCTCGCCCGTTGCGATACGGGTCGCGGAGGTGGTTCCCGCCGAAGCCGCCGACACATTCAGGGCGGCGGGAACCGTGCGGCTGCGACGCGAGATCGACCTCGGCTTCACGACGCCGGGACGCATCGCCGCCATCGCTGTCGAGGAAGGCGACCGCGTGCGAAAGGGCCAGCTTCTCGCCGCGCTCGACACCACCACCGTCGGCGCCGACCTCGCCGCCGCCGCTGCGGAACGCACGCGCGCCGAGGCGGACCTCGCTCGCTCGCGCGACCTGTTCGCGAAAGGCTGGCTGACGCGGGCACGGCTCGACAGCGCCGAAGCTGCCTACCGCGCGGCGGCAGCCGCAACCACTTCCGCACATTTCGCCGCCAGCACCGCCCGTATCGTCGCGCCTGCGGACGGCCATATCCTGCGCCGCTCGGCGGAGGTGAATCAGGTCGTGAACGCCGGGACGCCGGTGATCAGCTTCGGCGACAACCGCGACGGCTTCGTGCTGCGCGTACCCGTCACCGACGTGCAGGCTGCCGGCATCCTCCGCACGGAGAGCGTTCCCGTCGACATCGCCGCGCTCGGCCCCGCGCCGATCGCCGCGCGCATCATCGAGGTCGCCGGGCGCGCCGACGACCGCACCGGCACCTTCGCGGTCGAGCTGGCGCTGCCGCCGAACCCGTCGCTGCGGTCCGGCCAGATCGGCCACGCGACGCTTGCCGTGCGCGGCAGCGGCGGCACCGGGACCATGATCGTGCCGAGCAGCGCCGTGTTCGCGGCCCGCGCCGGCGAGGCGTTCGTGTATGTGCTCGACGCCGACGGAGAGCGCGTGAACCCGCGCCGCATCGTCACCGGGGCCACGAGTGACCGGGGCGTCGTAGTCCTCGCCGGGCTCAGGGCCGGGGAACGCGTCGCCGTCACCGGCATCAGCCAGCTCGCCGACGGCAGCCGCGTGACGGCAACCGTGCCCGGCGCATGAACCTCGCCGCTTTCGCCGTCGGCCGCTGGCAGCTGACGCTCGTCCTCTTCACGCTGCTCGCCGCGCTCGGAATCAACGCCTTCCTCGCCATCCCGCGCGCGGTCGATCCGCACCTGCCGATTCCGGTCGTGCTCGTCGTCGCCGCCCAGCCGGGCGCGGACGCGCAGGACATGGAGGAAACCGTCGCCAAGCCGATCGAGGAGATCATTCAGGGGCTCGACGGCATCGTCGATGTCGAATCGACATCGAAGGATGGCTCGGTGGTCATCAGCGCCGAGTTCGAATGGGGCGGCGACCCCGAACAGCATTTCGACGAGGTCGTGCGCGACATCAGCGCCATTCGCGACCGTCTGCCCGCCGGGCTCACCAGCCTTGAATATCTGAAGGTGCGCACCAGCGACGCCGCCGTCGTCCAGCTCGCGCTCGTCAGCGAAACCGCGTCGTGGCGGCGCATGGAGAAATACGCCACCGACCTTGCCGAGCGGCTGAGCCGCATCGACGGCGTGCGCTCCACCGATATCTACGGCCTACCGGCCCCCGAGATCCGCATCGCCATCGACAGCGGCCGCCTCGCGCAGCTCCACATCCCACCCTCGGCGCTCGTCGATGCGCTCCAGCGCGGCGGCGTCGATCTCCCTGCCGGAACCGTCCATTCGGGCGAGCAGCGGCTCAACCTCGATGCGGGCGGCGCCTACCGCGACCTCGCCGAGATCCGCGCGATCCCGATCCGCGCAGAGAACGACACACTGGTCCGCGTCGGCGACGTGGCGGCGGTCGACTGGGCGACCGAAGAGCACACGCACATCACGCGCTTCAACGGCAAGCGCGCCGTCTTCGTCACCGCGATGCAGAAGGAGAACGGCAACGTCCTCGCGCTCCGCAAGCTGATCGAGACCTCGCTCGCCGA
>JACFNY010000111.1:0-3510 GCA_019454625.1 Sphingomonadaceae bacterium | reverse complement strand
CTCCCGACGTGACGCTCGAACTCGGCTTCGACCAGTCGCGCGACATCCGGAACCGGCTCGACACGCTCGCGCGCGACTTCGCGATCGCGCTCGGCCTCGTGCTCATCACGCTGCTGCCACTCGGCCCTCGTGCCTCGATGATCGTGATGATCTCGATCCCGCTCAGCCTCGCGACCGGCGTACTGCTGCTCTACGTGTTCGACTTCTCGCTGAACCAACTCTCCGTTTCCGGCTTCATCCTCGCGCTCGGCCTCATCGTCGACGATTCGATCGTCGTCACCGAGAACATCTCGCGTCACCTCCGCATGGGCGCGGACCGCGCCGCCGCTGCGCTTTCCGGCACGAAAGAGATCGCTGCCGCCGTGTTCGGGTCGACAGGCGTGCTGCTGTTCGCGTTCCTGCCGCTCGTGTTCCTTCCCGGCGGTGCGGGTGAGTTCACGCGCTCGCTGCCGCTTGCCGTCATCTACACCGTCGGCGCCTCGCTCGTCGTCTCGCTGACGATCATCCCCTTCCTTGCCAGCCGTGTCCTGCGCCGCGATGACGACCCGGAGGGCAACCCGATCCTCAAGGCGCTGACGCGAGGCATCCACCGCCTCTACGCGCCGGTGCTGCATTATGCGCTCGAAAAGCCGCGCCGCACGCTCACCGTTTCGATGGCGCTGTGCATCGGCGCGCTCGGCCTGATCCCGGTCGCGGGCTGGCAACTGTTCCCGGCATCGGATGCACCCTATTTCATGGTCGAGGTCGAAGCGCCGGAAGGCACCAGCGTCGCGGCCACCGACCGCATCATCCGGCGCGTCGCGGCCGAGGTGGCGAAGGAAGGCAGCGTCACCGCCTACATGGAGAATTCCGGCGCCGGCAATCCGCAGGTCTACTACAATGTCCGCTCGCTGACCGAGGAGTCGCGCAAGGGCGCGATCTTCGTCGTGCTCGACGAATGGATCACGGGCAAGAGCGACGCCATGCTCGACCGGCTGCGTGCGAAATTCACCGGCGACCCCGATGCACGGATCACCGTGCGCAAGTTCGAGAACGGCCCGCCCATCGACGCGCCCATCGCCATCCGCATCAGCGGGCCCGACAACACGAAGCTGCGCGACATCGCGCGCGAGGTCGCCGCGGTCATCCGCGCGACTCCCGGCACCCGGGACATCGACAACCCGCTCGCCGTGGACCGGGTCGATCTCGATCTGGGGCTCGATGCGGACAAGGCCGCGCTGCTCGGCGTTGCGCCGGGCGAACCGCGCCGCGCGCTCCGCCTCGCCATCGCCGGGGAACGCGCGGCGAACTTCCGCGACGACGAAGGCGATACCTACCCCGTCGTGGTGCGCCTGCCGATGGCGGACCGCCAGCCCGTGTCCGCGCTCGAGTCGGTCTATGTCGCTTCGTCCAGCGGCGGCGCCATTCCGATCGCAGAGATCGCCGAGCCGCGGCTGAAGAGCGTGCCGCCGCGCATCGACCGTTTCCAGCTCGAGCGCACCGCCACCGTCACGGCGTGGACGCAGGCCGGCTACCTCACGTCCCGCGTCAACACGGACGTCGTCGCGCGCCTGCAAAAATTGCAGCTTCCGCCCGGATATAAGCTCGGCGTCGGCGGCGAGGCCGAGGCGAGCGCGCAGAGCTTCGACGGCATCGGCAGCATCCTGCTGCTCGCGCTGTTCAGCATCATGGCGGTGCTCGTCGCGGAATTCGGCCGCTTCCGCGAGGTCGCGGTGGTCGCAGGCGTCATTCCGCTCGGCATGTTCGGCGGCATCATCGCACTTCTGCTCACCGGCTATCCGATGAGCTACATGGGCATCATCGGCTTCGTCGCGCTGATCGGCATCGAGATCAAGAACTCGATCCTGCTCGTCGATTTCACCACGCAGCTTCGCGAGCGCGGGCTCGGCCTACGCGAAGCCATCGAGCAGGCGGGCGAGATCCGCTTCCTCCCCGTGCTCCTCACCTCGGTGACGGCGATCGGCGGCCTGATGCCGCTCGCTCTCGGCGGATCGGCGCTCTACTCGCCGCTCGCATGGGTGATCATCGGCGGGCTCATCTCCTCGACGCTGCTCAGCCGCATCGTGACTCCGGTCATGTACCTGCTGATCGTGCGGAAGCGCGAGAACGAAGACGCTCCCGCGCTCAGCTCTTCAGCCGGTACCCCGTCCTGAAGATCCACCAGACGATGGCGAGGCAGAGCGTGAGGAAGCCGAACATCGCCGCGAGGCTGAGCTCGATGCTGACGTCGCCCTTGCCGAAGAAGCTCCAGCGGAAACCGCTCATCAGGTAGACGATCGGGTTGAACAGCGTCGCCGTGCGCCACGCGGCAGGCAGCATGTCGATAGAATAGAAAGCGCCGCCAAGGAAGGTGAGCGGCATCACCACGAGCAGCGGAATGATCTGGAGCTGCTCGAAGTTCTTCGCCCAGATGCCGATGATGAAGCCGAACAGGCAGAACGTCACAGCCATCAGCACCATGAACAGGATCATCCAGAGCGGGTGCACGATGTCTATGTCCACGAACAGGTTCGCCGTGGCCAGAATCACGAGGCCGAGGATCACCGATTTCGTCGCCGCCGCGCCCACGTAGGCAAGCACGATCTCGAATGCCGAGATCGGCGCGGACAGCAGCTCGTAGATCGTCCCGACCCATTTCGGCATGTAGATGCCGAACGAGGCGTTGGAGATGCTTTCCGTCATCATCGTCAGCAGCATCAGCCCCGGTACGATGAACGCGCCGTAGGGCACGCTGCCGACCTCCTGCATCCGGGAGCCGATCGCCGAGCCGAACACGATGAAGTAGAGCGTCGTCGTGATGACGGGCGTGATGAGGCTCGTCCAGACCGTCCGCCGGAAGCGCGCCAGCTCGAACTTGTAGATCGCCCAGACGGCGTGGCGGTTGAAGATCACGGCCGCGCCTCCTGCCGCTCACTGACAAGGCCGACGAAAATGTCTTCGAGAGAGCTTTGCTCCGTGTTGAGGTCCCTGAAACCGAGGCCGATGTCGCTCATCCGCCGCAGCAGCGAGGGCACGCCCGTGCGCTCGGCGTTCGCGTCGAACTCGTACTCGATCTCGTTCCCGTCCGCCTTCAGCTTCAGGTTCCATTCGCCGAGTTCGGGGGGAAGCGCGGTAAGCGGCTCGGCAAGGTTCAGCGTCAGCGTCTTGCGGCCGAGCTTCTTCATCAGCGCGGCCTTTTCATCGACGAGGATCAGTTCGCCCTTGTTGATCACGCCCACGCGGTCGGCCATTTCCTCGGCTTCCTCGATGTAGTGCGTGGTGAGGATGATGGTGACGCCGCGTTCGCGAAGACCGCGCACGAGGGTCCACATGTCGCGGCGCAACTCGACGTCGACGCCCGCGGTCGGCTCGTCGAGGAACAGGATTTCCGGCTCGTGGCTCAGCGCCTTCGCGATCATCACGCGGCGCTTCATGCCGCCCGACAACTCCATGATATTCGAATTGCGCTTTTCCCACCGCGACTGGTCCCTTAGTATCTGTTCTATCAGCGCCGGGTCCGGCGCACGGCCG
>JACFNY010000110.1 GCA_019454625.1 Sphingomonadaceae bacterium | reverse complement strand
ATGCGCGCGAGATCCGCGACGCGCTCGGCAAGATCTCCAACGCCTCGCTGAACCTGCTGGCCGATCCGGCGGGCGGAACGCTGACGCTGGCCGCGCCGCCGACCTTCGGCGCGCGCTGGCTGACGCCGCGCCTGCCGCGCTTCCTGACGCGGCATCCAGAGGTGCGGCTCAATATATTGAGCCGGCTAACCCAATTCGATTTCAAGCAGGACGTCATCGACGCGGCGGTCTATTTCGGCGCCGAGGACTGGAGCGGGGCGGAGATGGCGCTGCTGCGGCGCGAGACCGTGGTGCCGGTGTGCGCTCCGGAGCTCGCCGCGCGCTTCGACTTCCGCGAGGCGGCGGACATCCGCCGCGCGCCGCTTCTGCACCTGACCACCCGGCCCGACGCCTGGGAGCACTGGATGCGTCGCTACGCGGTCGACGACCGCGCCGTCCACGGCATGCTGTTCGACCAGTTCTCGGCCCTGTACGAGGCGGCCGCCGCCGGCCTCGGCGTGGCGCTCCTGCCCGATTTCCTGTTCGAGGCGGAGCTGCGCGAGGGCCGCATCGTCACGGCGCTGCCGCTGCCGCACCAGGGCAACGACGCCTATTATCTGTGCTGGCCCGAAGACCGCGAGGCGCACCGGCCGCTGGCCCTGTTCCGCGACTGGCTGATCGAGGAGACGGCGGACGGAAGCTGACCGCCATCCCTTCCTTTCCTGCCCCGTCGTGCGGAGTCCGGTAGCGGGCGCTCATTCCGCTCGGGCATGACATCAGACGGATTCCTTGATTTCCAAGGAATGACCTTTCCCCCACTCATTCCGTCCCGGGAGCCGCCGCATCGAGCGACGGATGAAGGATCGCAAACGAGAACGACGCCGCCGCTTGCCGGCAAGGCGTCGCGAAGACAACCAAGGGGGAGCATTCCATGTCGAAACTCAAGCAACTCGCCGGCGCGGCCCTGCTGCTCGCCGGACTCGCGGTTCCGGCTGCGGCCCAGGACGCCGCGAGCTGGGAAAAGGTCCAGCAGGCCGGCGTCCTGCGCTGCGGCGCGGCGGTCTATCCGCCCTTCGTCAGCTTCGATCCGCTGACCAAGGAATATTCGGGCCTGTTCGCCGAGCTGTGCCGGATGTACGCGGCCGACGTGCTCGGCGTGAAGCACGAATTCGTCGACACCACCTGGGACAACATCGTCGCCGGCCTCCAGGCCGGGCGCTGGGACCTGGCGCTGGCGTTGAACCACACGCCGCAGCGCGCGCTGGCCGTCGGCTTCTCCGACGCCGCCATCCCGGACCAGGTCTCGCTCGCCTATCGCAAGGGCAACGCCAAGCTGCCGGAAGCGCCGAAGAGCTTCGACGATTTCGACAAGGAAGGCGTCACCGTCATCGTCACCTCCGGCACCTATATGGACCGCGCCGTCACCGCGCTGGCCAAGCATGCCACGGTGCTGCGGCTGCCGTCGGGCGACGAGTCGCGCCTGGCGCTGATGTCGGGCCGCGGCGACGTGCTGGCCGATCCGGTCGATTCCAACATGGTCTATGTCGCCTCGAACGAGGACTGGGCCACCCACATCGTTCCCGAGCCGGCCGTCTCGCGCCAGGGCATGGGCTTCGGCGTCCATCGCTCGATGTCCTACCAGGACCTGAAATCGCTGAACATCTTCCTCGAGGAACTGCGCGCCACCGGCAAGATCGACGCGATGCTCAGGGCCTCCGTTCAGCAGATTCTGGAAGAGAACCAATAGTCCCGTCTTTTCCCGAATGAAGCACGGACCGCGCACCCCGTCCGGGCCGGGCGGGGTGCGGGTTCGCGTCGGCCGGCCCGGACGAGGTGCGCAAGATGACCGATACCCGACCTTCCGACACGACGGCGCTGGCCCGGATGACGGATGTCCACAAGAGCTACGGCGCGCTGAAAGTCCTGTCGGGGATCAACCTCGAAATGCGCTCCGGCGACAGGCTGGTCATCATCGGGCCGTCGGGCGGCGGCAAGTCGACCCTTTTGCGGATCATGATGGGGCTGGAGGACATCGCCCGGGGCGAGGTCGAGCTTCTCGGCAGGAGCTACATCAGCGGCCACCCGGCCCCCGGCAGGACGCGGATCGACAACGCGCTGCGCAAGCAGGTCGGCATGGTGTTCCAGCATTACACGCTGTTCCCGCACCTCTCGATCCTGAAGAACCTGACGCTCGCCGCGATCAAGACCCGCGGCATGGCAAAAGCCGACGCCACCGAAAAGGCGATGCAGCTCCTGCGCCGGCTCGGGCTGGAGCAGAAGGCGCAGAACTATCCGAGCCAGCTTTCCGGCGGCCAGAAGCAGCGCGTCGCCATCGCCCGCGCGCTGATGCTCGACCCCCGGCTGATGCTGTTCGACGAGGTGACGTCGGCGCTCGATCCCGAGCTGGTCGCCGAGGTCGAACACCTGATGCTGGAGCTCGCCGCCCAGGACATGCCGATGATGCTGGTGACCCACGACATGTGGTTCGCGAGGAACATCGCCAGCCGCGTGATCTTCTGCGCCGGCGGCGTCGTGGTCGAGGACGGCCCGCCCGAGCAGGTGCTGGGCGACCCGGTGAACCCGCGCACCCGCGAGTTCATCGAACGCGTCTTCCACATCAAGGGCTGAGGCGCGCGATGGACTACGACTTCCAGTTCCACTACGTCCGCCAGGCATGGCCGCTCCTGATGGAGGGGCTGAAGACGACGATAGAGCTGACCGTCGCCGCCAACGCCATCGCGCTGACGCTGGGCTTCGTCATCGCCTTGCTCGTGCTGTCGAAATCGCGGCTGGTGCGGGCGCCGTTCGCGCTGATGATCGAGTTCTTCCGCTGCACGCCGATCCTGGTGCAGATCCTGTGGTTCTTCTACTGCGTGCCGATCCTGTTCGGCATCTATCTCGACCCGCTGCCGATGGGCATCCTGGCGCTGGGGCTCAACCTCGCCTGCTTCAACGCCGAAGCCTACCGCGCCGCCATCCAGGCGGTGCCACGCGAGCAGCTCGACGCCGGCATCGCGCTCGGCTTCTCGCCGGCGCAGCGCATCCGCTACGTCGTCTTCCCGCACGCGTTCCGCGGCGCGCTGCCGGTGCTCATCACCAACGGCATCACGCTGTTCCAGCAGTCGGCGCTGGTCGCGCTCGTGGCGCTGACCGACCTGATGTATGTCGGCAAGCAGGTGGCGACCCAGACCTATCGCCCGATCGAGACCTTCACCACGGTGGCGCTGATCTATTTCGCCATCTCGTTCCCGGTCTCGCGGATCGCGGCATGGGTCGAGCGCCGCCTCGATACGGCACGGGCGTGAGGCGGAGCGGATGACCTTCAACTTCTCCTTCCTGACGCGCTACCAGGACGCCTTCCTGACCGGTCTCGGCATGACGCTCCAGTTGACGCTGATCGCGTTCTCCATCGGCATCGTCTGGGGGTTCGTGCTGGCGCTGCTGCGCCAATCGCGGCTGGCGCCGGTGCGCTGGCTGGCCGCTCTCTATGTCGAGTTCTTTCGCGGCACGCCGGTGCTGATCCAGATCTTCTGGATCTTCTATTGCCTGCCGATCTTCCTCGGCGCCGACCTCGGCAATTTCGCCGCCGCGGTGCTCTGCCTGTCGCTCTATGGCGGCGCGATCATGTCGGAGACGTTCCGCGCCGGCATGAAATCGATCGGCAGGGACCAGTACGACGCCTGCCATGCGCTCGGCCTCGGCCCGTGGACGCGCGCCACCAGCGTCGTGCTGCCGCAGGCGGCGCTGCGCGCGCTGCCGGTGCTGCTGTCGAACGGCATCGGCATCTTCAAGGAAAGCTCGCTGGTCTCGGCCATCGGCATGACCGAGCTGATGTTCATCGGCACCACCATCTCCAACCGCAGCGGACGCCCGGTCGAGGTGCTGACCGTGGTGGCGCTGATCTATTTCGTCGTCGCCTTCCCGCTGACGCGGGCGGTGACGTGGCTCGAGAAGCGCATCCTGCGCCGGCTGGCCATTTAAGGGGGACAAGCGATGTACGAGATCGGCCGCAAGAGCCAGTCCTGGTATGGCGAGAGCATCGGCATCCTGATCCTCGACGCCGCCTATCCCTGCATTCCGGGCAATGTCGGCAACGCCACCACCTACCCGTTCCCGGTGCGCTACCACGAGGTCGAGGGCGCCTCCATCGACCGGCTGCTCAACCGGTGCGACCCGACGCTGGTGACGCCGTTCGTAGACGGCGCGCTGGCGCTTCAGGCGCGCGGCGTCAAGGCGGTGACGGGCGCCTGCGGCTTCATGGCCATCTTCCAGCGCGAGGTCGCGGCGGCGCTGGCGATTCCCGTCTTCCTGTCGTCGCTGTTGCAGATCCCGTTCATGGCGCGGATCACCGGCCGGCCCGTCGGCGTCGTCACCGCCAACGCTTCGCGGCTGACGTCGGCCCATTTCGCCGCCTGCGGCATTTCCCCCGACACGGCAATCCATGTCGCCGGCATGGAGGACCAGCCCGAGTTCCGCGGCGCCGTGCTCGAGGAAAAGGGCACGCTCGACAGCGCGCTGATCGAGGCGGAGGTGACAAGCGTGGCGGCCGGCCTCGTCGCGCGCCATCCCGAGATCGGCTCGATCCTGCTCGAATGCTCCGACCTGCCGCCCTATGCGCGCGCCGTGCAGCGCGCCACGGGCCGGCCGGTCTTCGACTTCAACACCATGATCGCGCATGTCGAACGCGCGGCGGTGGCGCGCGTCTACGAAGGGAGCATGTAGCAGCGCCCCGCCCGGCAGCGCGAGCGGCCGGACCAGGACGGAGACCAAGGCTGGCGGCGTCGATCAGAACGTCGCCTTGAAGCCGGCATAGGCGGCGATGCCGGGCGTGTTGTAGCCCTTGACGACCTGATAGTCCTGGTCGAGCAGGTTCTCGCCGCGCAGATAGACTTCCGTCGCTTCCGTCACCTGATAGGCGACCTTGGCGTTCAAAAGCACGTAGTCCTTCAGCTTCACGCCGCCATCGACGCTATCGGCGGCGAACTTGAGATCGCCGCTCAACGTCCACTTCTCCGCCGGGCGGACAGAGGCAGACAGAACCGCGACATGCTTCGGCACGCGCGCCTGCTGGTATGTACTGCCATAAGCATCCGTGATCTTCGAGTCGATATAGGTGTAAGAGCCGGCCAACTTGAACTGCTCCGACACGTCATACGACGCGGAAAGTTCTATTCCGCGCGATTTCCTGATGCCGTCGACCTGGAAATACTTGCCGTCCCAGGGATTGGGTCCGGTATATTGCCAGTCGATCAGGTCTTCGACCTCGACATTGAAATAGGTGAGGTCGGCGGTCAGCCTTCCGTCGAGAAAACGCTGCTCGATGCCGATGTCGAAGCTGCGGCTCGTTTCGGGCTTCAGGCCGGGATTGCCGACACCCGGTCCATAGAGTTCATACAGGCCCGGCGCCCGGAAGCCCGTTCCGAACGACGAGTGCAGGCGTGTCCCGGTCTGGTCGAGCAGATAGGACGCGGTGCCGCGCCAGGTCGTGTAGCCCCCGAACATCGAATGATCGTCATGACGAAGTCCCGCGGTCAGGACGAGGTTGTCGACGGGTTCGACGACGGCCTGCGTCCAGACACCGGTGAGATCGATCTTGTCGAGCGGGCCGCCGCCGGCGCCCTCGGCGTCCTGCCGCTCGCGGTCGACGCCATACTGGAGCAGGACGCGCTCCGTCGCCTCGAACGATCCCTGATAGTCGACCTTCTGCCGCGTCCCGATGAAGGAGCCTCCCCAGGCCTGTTGCCGGTCCGATTTGAAGCCCTGCACTGAAAGGGTGTTCTTCAGCCTTCCGTCCATGAGATCGAAGTTGAAGCCGAAACGGCCGCCCGTCATCGTGGCGGTTTCGTGGCTGTCGGGGTCGTTGGGAAGGGGGTTGTAAGGCGGAGCCGAATCAAGAGCGTCGTACTCCGCCTTCGCATCGATGTAGAGCAGCGAGCCGAACACGGAAAACGCCTCGTTGATGCGATGCTCGGCCGCAAGGTCGAGGGTCACGTTGTCATAGCCGTCGCGTTCCCAGCCGCCGGCGAGCGCGGAAATGCCGTCGGTGCGGAAGCCGGTGACATTGGCCGCGATCTTCGAGCCGTCCTGCGCGCCGGTAAGACCGTAATGTCCCCGCACCGTGCCGAAGGAACCGGCCTCGACATGGACGGAGTGGTGGATGCCCTCCTCGGCCTCGCCGAGCGTGGCGATGTCCACGAGGCCGGCGATGGAGCTGGAGCCGTAAAGCGTGCCCTGGGAGCCTTTCAGAACCTCGATGCCGGTGATCCCGCCGGTCAGAAGATACTGGTACTGGGTCAGGACCTGCGTGCCGGTCGTATCCGAGATATCGATGCCGTTGTAGAGCGTCTTGACATAGGCGCCGCCGAGGCCGCGCATGAAGATGCCCGTCGCCGTGCCGACGCCGCCGCTCGAAGCCACGGAAATGCCCGGCAGCCGCGTCAGGTGGTCGCCGACCGAAACCAGCGCCTTCTCCTCGATCTCTTCCTGCGTCACCTGCTCGACCTTGGAGCCGGTCTTGCTCTTTTCGGTGGGCGCGCGGTTGGCGGTGACGGTGATGGCCTCGAGCCGGGTGACGCCGTCCTCGCCAGTTTGCGCCGCGTCCTGCGCCTGCGCCGCGGCGGCCATGAGAGCGAGCGCGCTGGCCGTCGAAATAAGAACCCTGGTCATGTCAGTCCCCAAAGATGCTGGGAGACGGGATCGTCTCCGGGCTTTTCAAGAACCGCATGGAAAGGACTATGGGAACGAAGACCCCCGGTCCGTTCGCATGCGGCAACACGCTCGTCGTGTCACCGCTACGGACGGCCGCGCCTGCATGCCCCTCGCATGCGGACAGGGTGACTGAAGCGGCAGGTCTCCTGGCTTCCCGTGTCTTCGC
>JACFNY010000109.1:1048-6865 GCA_019454625.1 Sphingomonadaceae bacterium | reverse complement strand
TCGGCAACGTCGCACATCTCGTGGAGGGCGTGCGCGAGGGCCACGCCTCGGCCGTGCTCGCCGCCTCCATCTTCCACTTCGGCGAGGTGACGATCGGCGAAGCGCGCGCGGCGATGCGCGCGGCGGGCATCAAGGTGCGAAACCGTTGACGCCCCGCGCCGCCGGCGTCAGGGTCGCGCCATGACCGCAACGCTCGACCGCCTCGCCGCCATCGTCGCCTCGCGCCGCGCTGCCGATCCGGCGGAAAGCTATGTCGCGAAGCTCTTCGCGAAGGGCCGCGGAAAGATCGCGCAGAAGGTGGGCGAGGAGGCCGTGGAAGCCGTCATCGCCGCCGTGGGGAATGATCGCGAGGGGCTGATCGGCGAAAGCGCGGACCTCCTCTTCCACCTCTCCGTCCTCTGGGCGGACATGGGCATCACGCCGGACGATATTGATGCCGAGCTCGCCCGCCGCGAGGGTGTCTCGGGCATCGCCGAGAAAGCGTCAAGACAGGGAGACTGACCGTGGGCGTCGAAACGCTGGAGCCTTACGACGACGACAACATCTTCGCGCGCATCCTGCGCGGCGAGATCCCGGCGCGACCGGTCTACGAGGACGACCACGCCTTCGCCTTCCACGACATCAACCCGCAGGCGCCGACGCACGTGCTGGTGATTCCCAAGGGCCGCTATGTCAGCTGGGCGGATTTCGCGGAAAAGGCGCCGGAGGCGGAAATCGCCGGTTTCGTGCGGGCCGTCGGCGCCGTCGCGCGCGAACTCGGCATCGAGGAATCGGGTTATCGCCTGCTCGCCAACGCCGGTCCCGATTCGCATCAGGAGGTGCCGCATCTCCACGTGCACATCTTCGGCGGGAAAAAACTCGGGCCGATGCTCGTGACGCCCGGAAATTAGCGCCGAATCGCGCGCTTTTCATTTTGTGGTCGAGGGGAAAACCGCTAGACCACGCAACATTGTTTCAGTGTTCGGGCTGCGGCTGGGGAGCGCGGCCGCGTATCTGGGGGGAGTTCCAGAATGATCTTTGGTCGTGTCAAACCGCTCGACGCCATTCTGGCGACGGCGGAGAAGAAGTCGCTGCACCGCTCGCTCGGCGCGCTTCAGCTGACGCTTCTCGGCGTCGGCGCCATCATCGGCACGGGTATCTTCGTGCTGACGTCCGAGGCCGCGCAGAAGGCCGGCCCCGGCATGATGATCAGCTTCGTGATTGCCGGCGCGGTCTGCGTCGTCGCGGCGCTCTGCTATTCGGAAATCGCCTCGATGGTGCCCGTTTCGGGCTCCGCCTACACCTACACCTATGCCGTCATGGGCGAGCTTCTCGCCTGGATGGTCGGCTGGGCGCTGGTGCTCGAATATGCGGTGGCGGCAAGCGCGGTCTCGGTCGGCTGGTCGGGCTATTTCGTCGGGCAGGTCAGGGGCTGGTTCGGCATAGACCTGCCCGTCGCGCTCATCTCCGGCCCCTACGTGCCGGGCGGTCTCATCAACCTTCCCGCCGTCGTCATCGCGCTCCTCATCACCGCGCTCCTCATGATCGGCACCACGGAAAGCGCGCGCGTCAACGCCGTGCTGGTCGCGATCAAGGTCACTGCGCTCACCGTCTTCGTCGTGCTCGCGCTGCCGGTGATGCAGATGGATCATTTCGAGCCGTTCGCCCCGCAGGGCTGGTTCGGTTCGGGCGGCGCCGGCATCGTCGGCGCGGCGGCCTCCATCTTCTTCGCCTACGTCGGCTTCGACGCCGTTTCGACCGCGGCCGAGGAAACCAAGAACCCGCAGCGCAACGTGCCGATCGGCCTCATCGGCTCGCTCGCCATCTGCACGGTCTTCTACATGCTCGTCGCGGCGGGCGCGATCGGCTCGCCGCTCGGCTCGCAGCCCGTCACCTCCGCGATGGGGGAATGGCTGGCGCCCGGTTCCGCCGAGCTCGGCGCGCGCTGCGCGACGCTGATGGCGGCGGGTCAGGAGCCGCTCGCCTGCTCGAAGGAAGCGCTCGCACACGTGCTGCGCGAGATTGGCTATCTCAACCTCGGCAACCTCATCGGCCTTGCCGCCTTCCTCGCGCTGCCGTCGGTCATCCTCGTCATGCTGTTCGGCCAGACGCGTATCTTCTTCGTGATGTCGCGCGACGGCCTGCTGCCGGAGAAGCTCTCGGCGATCCATCCGAAGTGGAAGACGCCGCACGTCATCACGGTGATCACCGGTCTTGCGGTGACGTTCACGGCGGCCTTCCTGCCGGTGGGCAAGCTCGCCGACATCGCCAACGCGGGCACGCTGTTCGCGTTCATGATGGTGGCGATCGCGGTGATGCTGCTCAGGAAGCGTGATCCGAACCGCGTGCGGCCGTTCCGCACGCCGGCGCTGTGGCTGGTCGGCCCGCTCACCGTCATCGGCTGCGTGTCGCTGTATTTCGCGCTGCCGTTCGATGCGAAGATCGTGCTGCCGCTGTGGGGCGGCATCGGCCTCCTGCTCTACTTCGCCTACGGCTACCGCAAGAGCCATGTCGGCCGCGGTCTCATCGAGGTGCACGAGGCGGATAGCGACGTGCCGCCGCAGCCCGTGCCCCCGATGCCGGGCGCACCGACCCCCGGCGGCAAGCAGGCCTGAAACAGTTCGGCCCGGTTCTGAGCGAACCGGGCCGAACTGTTTTCAGGCCAACGCTGTTTTTCAGCCCAGCCGTTTCGCGACGAGCGCAGCGAGGTCGGCCTCGGGGCGCGCGCCGATGTGGCTGATGATCTCGGCGGCGGCGACGGCGCCCATCATGGCGCAATTGGCGAGCGCGCGGCCTTCCGAGAAGCCCGCGAGGAAGCCCCCCGCGAACAGGTCGCCCGCGCCCGTGGTATCGACGACACGTGCGGCGGCTTCGGCCGGGATCGCGATGGCCTCGTCTTTCGTCAGCACGATAGCGCCCTTCTCGGAGCGCGTGATGACGCTCACCTCGCAGGCGCCGCTCTGCGCTGCGACGGCGGCGTCGAAATCCTGGGTTTCGTAGAGACTCTTCAGCTCGTTCTCGTTGGCGAACAGGATGTCGACGCCGCCGCGCGCGAGCCGCAGGAAGTCGGCGCGGTGCCGCTCCACGCAGAACACGTCCGAAAGCGTGAATGACACGCGCCGGCCGTTCGCGTGCGCCACCTCGCAGGCCTTCGCCATCGCCGCGCGCGGATCGACGGCGTCCCACAGATAGCCTTCGAGGTAGGTGAGCGGGCTCGCCGCGATCAGGCCGTAATCGACGTCCGCCTCGCTCAGCATGGCGCTGGTGCCGAGGAAGGTGTTCATCGTGCGCTGCGCGTCGGGCGTCACCACGATCAGGCAGCGTCCGGTCGGCGTGCCGTCGGCCGCATAGGCGGTCGTGAAATCGACGCCGGAGGCGCGGATGTCGTGCGCGAACACCTCGCCGAGCTGGTCGTTCGAGACGCGTCCGATGAAGTTCACGCGTCGGCCCAACGCCGCCATGCCCACGGCGGCGTTCGAGCCCGAACCGCCCGACACCTCGCGCCCCGGCCCCATGCGGCTATAGAGGCGCTGCGCCTCCGCCGTGTCGATCAGGTGCATCGAGCCCTTCTGGAGGCCGTTCTCGGCGAGGAAGGCGTCGTCGGCGGACGCGATCACGTCGACAAGGGCGTTGCCGATCACGACGATGTCGTAGGCGCTGGTCATCGGGCTGGGTTCACCTGCGAAGAAAGGGGAGAAAGCCGTCCCCTAGCCGCGCATCTCGCCGCCTGCAACCTTCGGTGCTAGTCTCGACCGATGCTCGCCGAACTGCCGCGCGTCCTCGCCCAGCTCACCGACCGGCGCTTCGTCGCCGTGTTCCTGAAGTCGGTTGCGCTCACGCTCCTCGTCCTCGCGGGGCTGTGGTTCGGGCTCGATGCGTGGCTCAGCGGCAGCAGCGCGCCGCCGCTGCCAGTCTGGATGCGGCGCTTCTGGACCGATGCGGCGGACTGGGCGGCGCTGCCCATCGTCGTCATCGGCGGCTGGTTCCTGTTTCCGGGCATCGCCACCGGGGTCATGGGCCTGTTCCTCGACGATGTCGTCGATGCCGTGGAGGACCGCCACTATCCCCGCGCGATGGCGCAGCGCCGGGTGCCGCTCGCCGAGGCCGGGCTGCTCGCGCTCGGCTCCGCGGCGCGCGTCGTGCTCTGGAACGTCGTGCTGGCGCCCGTCTACCTGCTGCTGCTGTTCACGGCGGTCGGGCCATTGCTGCTGTTCACCGCCGTCAACGGCTGGCTGATGGGGCGCGACCTTCTGGAGATGGTCGCCGTCCGCCACATGCCGCGCGCCGAGGCGTCGGCGCTGATCGCGTCAAACCGTGCCCTGCGTCTCCGCCTCGGCCTCACCGCGGCGCCCTTGTTCCTCGTCCCCGTCCTCAACCTGTTCGCGCCGATCATCGCCGCCGCACTCGCCGCGCACGCGTTCCAGGTCCTCGGCAAGCGCTGAAAGCCCCCACGTTGCCGCCTCGCGCACGAGGTCGGAGGCGTCCTCGCGCAGCCGCTCCAGCACCGGCGTCGCGCTTGCCGATCCGCTGTTGCCGAGCGCGATGGCGACGTTGCGGACGAAGCGGTCGCGCCCCACCCGCTTGACCGGTGACCCCGCGAACACCTGCCGGAACCCGGCGTCGTCGAGCGCGGCAAGCTCGGCGAGGCGCGGCGCGGTCAGTTCGGCGCGGGGCTGGAACGCGGCCTCGGCGGAGGCCTTGGCGAAGCGGTTCCACGGGCAGACGGCGAGGCAATCGTCGCAGCCGTAGATACGGTTGCCGATGGCGCGGCGGAATTCGTGCGGGATCGGGCCTTTCAGTTCGATGGTGAGGTAGGAGATGCAGCGCCGCGCATCGAGGCTGTAGGGGCCGGTGAACGCCGCCGTCGGGCAGGCGCGCTGGCAGGCCTCGCACGATCCGCAGCGGTCGGCGTGCGGCGCGTCCGTGGGCAATTCCAGCGTCGTGTAGATCGCGCCGAGGAACAGCCAGCTGCCGTGTTCGCGGCTCACGAGGTTGGTGTGCTTGCCCTGCCAGCCGATCCCCGCGGCGGCGGCGAGCGGCTTCTCCATCACCGGCGCGGTGTCCACGAACACCTTCACCTCGCCTTCGCCCGCGGCTTCGAGCAGCCAGCGCGCCAGCGTCTTCAGCCGCGTCTTGATCGTGTCGTGATAGTCCTGCCCCTGCGCGTAGACGGAGATGACGCCGATGTCCGGATGATCGGCGTGGCGCAGCGGGTCGAGGCCGGGCGCGTAGCTCATGCCCAGCATGATCACGGACTTCACCTCGCCCCACAGCGCGCGCGGGCTTTCGCGGCGATCGGCCTTTTCCGTCATCCACAGCATGTCGCCGTGGCATCCGGCGTCGATCCACGCCTTCAGCCGTGCGCCCGCCGCCGGGGCCGCGTCGGCGGGCGCGATGCCGAGCGCGGAAAAGCCCAGCTCGGCCGCCTTCGCCTTGAGGTCCTTCAAGATTTTGTTCGTATCCACCATCTATTCATAGCATCGTCGCGGGCCAGAATGTGAAGGTGCGTGTGAAGGATCGGGGTCTTGGACTACGCCATCGAAGTTGAAAACCTGTCCAAGCGCTTCGGCGACAAGCAGGCGGTGGCGGGCGTCGACCTTCGCGTGCCGACGGGCGCGATCTACGGCTTCCTCGGGCAGAACGGCGCGGGCAAGACGACGACGCTGCGGATGCTGCTCGGCATCCTCGAGCCCGACGGCGGGCGTCGCCGCCTGCTCGGCTCGGACCGGCCGCTCTCCGTCGCGCGGCGCGTCGGCTATCTGCCCGAGGAGCGCGGCCTCTACCCGGCGATGACGGCGCGGGAAGCCATAGCCGATGTCGGCGCGCTGCGCGGCATGA
>JACFNY010000109.1:0-1038 GCA_019454625.1 Sphingomonadaceae bacterium | reverse complement strand
GGCGCGGCGCGCGCGGGGGCCGATGCGCTGCTCGCCGTGCACGGCCTCGGCCACGAGGCGAACGCGCGCATCCGCACCTTCTCGAAGGGCATGGCGCAGAAGGTGCAGCTTCTCGCCACCTTCGTGAACCGGCCCGACCTCATCGTGCTCGACGAGCCCTTCTCGGGCCTCGACCCCGTCAATCAGCAGGACCTCGAGACGATGATCCACGCCGAGCGCGCGCGCGGCGCGACCATCCTGTTCTCGACGCACGTGATGGCGCACGCCGAGCGCATGTGCGACGGCCTCGTCATCATCGCGAATGGGCGCACCTGCTTTTCGGGCAGCGTCGACGCGGCGCGGGCGCGCCTGCCCTCCCGCGTCGTTCTCGTCACCGAGCGTCCGCTCGCCGATCTTCACGCGCTGCTGCCGCCGGGCAGCACGGCCGAAGCCGTGCCGGGCGCGGGGAGCCGCTACCGCTTTCCGCTGCCGTCCGGCGGCATCGAGCCGCTGCTCGCGCGCCTCATCGAGACGGGGAGCGGCATTCGCGACATGCACATCGAGCGCCCGACGCTGCACGACGCCTTCGTCGCCATCGTCGGCGAGGCGGATGCGCCCACTGAGGCGCGCGAGGCCGCATGATCCGCGCGACGTTCGTCATCGCCCGCCGCGACATCATGGCGACGATCCTGTCGCGGGGCTTCCTCATCTGGCTCGCGATGCCGGTGATCGGCCTTGCCTTCGCGGTGTTCGCGTCGGTCGTCGGCGGACCGCGCGAGGCGGCGTCGGCGCCGCAGGCGGTCGCGGTGATCGACCCGGCCGGCGACTTCGCGCCGTGGGTGCAGACGGTGGCGGCGCGCGAGCGCACGCGGACGGCCTACGAGCGGCTTCTCGCCGGCCATGCCGACACGGCGACGTTCGCAAGGCCCGCCGCGCTGCTTACCGATGCCGAGCTCGATGCGCTGGCGAAGCGCGAGGATGTCGCCGCCGTTGCCGCGCTCGGGGCGCCCGCGTTCGTCCACGTCGGCGCCGGGACCGATCCGAACGCGCAGGCGCGCC
>JACFNY010000108.1 GCA_019454625.1 Sphingomonadaceae bacterium | reverse complement strand
CGCATGGCAGAAGCCTATGCGGAGGCCGGGCAGCAGGCGGTGGGCGGCTTCTGGTCCGTTCTGCGCGGGCTGTTGCCGCCCGATCTGCGCGAAGCGGTCGCCGACCTCCAACAGGGCGACTAGCGCCCTTCGGCAAGCTCCCGCGACCGGCTCGCGGCGGCACGCACGGCGGCGCGCACCAGTGCCGGAAGGCCGGGATCGGCGTCGAGCGCTTCGAGGCCGGCCTGCGTCGTACCGCCCGGCGAGGTGACGGCCGCGCGCAGATCGCGCGCGCTGCGCGGATCAACCTCAGCAAGCGCGGAGGCGCCGACAACGGTGGCGCGGGCCAGCTTTTCGGCGAGGTCGGGCGGAAGGCCGGCGGCTTCGCCGGCGGCGGCGAGCGCCTCGATGAAGCGGAAGACGTAGGCCGGACCGGAACCGGAGACGGCGGTGACGGCATCGAACTGGCTTTCCGATTCGAGCCAGACGACCGGGCCGGCGCGTTCGAAGAGGCGTTCGACCGAGACGCGTGCAGGCTCGGCGAGGCCGTTCGCGTAGAGCGCGGTGACGCCCTTGCCGACCGCGGCAGGCGTGTTCGGCATCGCGCGCACGACCGCGGCCTCACCCGCGAACGCGCCGAGATCGGAGAGCATCGTACCCGCCATGATCGAGACGACGGTCGTCTGCGGGCCGACAACGGCCGGAAGACCGGCAAGCGCGGCTGGCGCGACCTGCGGCTTCACGGCGAGCACGACCACGTCCGGACGCGGCAGCGTGCCCGCCGGCAAGGCCGGGAGATGCTCGACGCCTTCCGGCAGTCGCGGCGAACCCGGGTCAACGACGACGATGGTTTCGGCAGCGTCCACCCAGCGCGCCAGCAGCGCGCTCCCCATGTTGCCGCAGCCGACCAGCCACAGCGTTCGGATTTTGTTCTCGTCCTGCATAGTCGAGGCGCTCATAGCCGGGCATCGCCGCAACCGCAATCGCGACTTTCGGAACCAACCGGGCAGCACATTGTTGTTGGGGGACCGAGGACAAGGAGATCGCTATGCAATCGAGGGTTTTTCGAGTCGCTACCGCGGCTGCCGCATTGACGGCATTGGGCGGGCTCGCCGCGTGCAACAGCCCGACCGAGCAGAAGGCGGAAGACCGCGCCGACGCCATCGAAAATCAGGCCGACGCGATGCGCGACAGCGCGGATGCACAGGCGGATCAGATGGAAGACACTGCCGATACACTGGACCCGACGCTGGACGGGGTCGATTCGACCGCCGAACAGTCGCTGGAGAATCAGGCCGAAGCCGTGCGCCAGCAGGGCGAAGCCAAGGCCGACGCCCTGGAGAACAAGGCGGACGCCGTTCGCGACGCTGCCGACAAGTAGGCGAACCCCCTCAGGAGGCCCGGAACCGCGGATAAGCGGGACCGGGCCTTTTTCATGTCAGGCGGCCTGCCGAAGCGCCTCGCCGGGCCATTTCGCCCAGAGCGCCGCGGCGCGCTGCGCAACCTTTTTCGCCGCCTCTTCTTTCACGGGGCCATAGCCGCGCACATCGAGCGGCAGCGACACGATGGCGGTCGCGAGGGCGATGTTGTCGGCGCGCAGGTCCTGCATCAGCCGGTCGAGACCGGCTTCGTAAGCCGGGATCGCGGCCCGTTCGTCCTTCCGCTCCTGCGAATATCCGAAGATGTCGAACGGCGTGCCGCGCAGGCCCTTCAGCTTCGCGAGCACTTTGAATACCGGCATGATCCAGGCGCCGAACTCGTACTTCTTCGGGCGGCCCGTGCGCGGGTCCGGCCGCGCGAACAGCGGCGGCGAAAGCTGCACCTTCATTTTGTAGTCGCCGCCGAACTGCTGCCCGATCGCCGCCGCGAAGCGACCGTCGGTGTAAAGGCGGCCGACCTCGTACTCGTCCTTGTAGGCCATGAGCTTGTAGAGCGACCGCACCGCGGCCTGCGTCAGACAGTCGGAGTCGGGCTTCACCGCCGTTTCGGCTGCGCGCACGGCCGCGATCTTCGCCGCATACCGCTCCGCATAGGCAGCGTTCTGGTAGGCCGCGAGGTCCTTGACGCGGCGGGCGATCAGTTCGTCCAGCGTTTCCGAGAGCGGCTCGGGCGCGGGGCCCTTCGCGTCCTCCACCATCGCCATCACCGTGTCCGGCCGGTGCGCGAGCAGGCGGCCGAGCGCGAAGGCGCGCTTGTTGAACGGGATCGCCACGCCGTTGAGGTCGATCGCCGCCTCGATGCTCTCGTGGGCGAGCGGGATGAGTCCCTGCTGCCACGCGTAGCCGAGCATCAGCATGTTGGTGCCGATCGCATCGCCGAGCAGCGCAGTCGCGATCTCGTCCGCCTTCACGAAAGTGGTGGCGTTGGGGTTCGCGGCCTTGCGGATCGCGCGCTCGATGGCGGCGTTCTGGAAGTCGAGGTCACGGTCGCGCACGAAGTCGCTGACCGGCGAGATGTTGGCGTTCGCGACCACCGCCGTGCGGTTCGGCAGCATCAGGTTCTGCGCCGCCTTGTCCGCCGCGACCACGGCATCGAAGGCGAGCACGAGATCGGCCGAGCCGGCGATGATGCGCGGGCTGAGAAGCTGGTCGTCGCGGTCCGCGAGGCGGACATGGCTGTAGACCGCCCCGCCCTTCTGCGCGAGACCCGCCATGTCCGCCGTGGTTGACGCCTTGCCTTCGAGATGCGCGGCCATGCCGAGCAGCGCCGAGATGGTGAGCACGCCGGTGCCGCCGATACCGGTGACGAAGATGTTGTAGCCGTGGCCGGGCGCGTTCAGCACCGGCTGCGGTACACCCGACAAGTCCACGTCCGCCGACTTCGCCTTGCGGATCTGTGCGCCTTCAACGGTGACGAAGCTGGGGCAGAAGCCCTTGAGGCACGAGAAGTCCTTGTTGCAGCTCGACTGGTTGATGCGGCGCTTGCGACCGAACTCGGTCTCGACCGGCTCCACCGACACGCAGTTCGACTGCACCGAGCAGTCGCCGCAGCCTTCGCAGACGGCGGTGTTGATGAATACGCGGCGGTCGGGATCGGGGAACCTGCCCTTCTTGCGGCGGCGGCGCTTCTCCGCAGCGCAGGTCTGGTCGTAGATGATGACCGTGGCGCCCTTCGTCTCGCGGAACTCGCGCTGGATGGCGGGCAGGTAGTCACGGTCCTTCACCGGCACGCCGGAGACGGTCTCGCCTTCGTAGCGCGACAGGTCTTCCGTCAGCACGACGACCTTCTTCGCACCCTCGGCCTGCATCTGCGCGGCGATCTGGCCGACGGTGATATCGCCGTCGTGGGGCTGGCCGCCGGTCATGGCGACGGCATCGTTGTAGAGAATCTTGTAGGTGATGTTGACGCCCGCCGCGATCGACTGGCGCACGGCGAGAATGCCCGAGTGAAAATAGGTGCCGTCGCCGAGGTTCGCGAAGATATGCGGCTCATCGACGAACGGGGCCTCGCCGATCCACGGCACACCCTCTCCGCCCATCTGCGTGAAGTTGCCGGTTTCGCGGTCCATCCACATCGACATGATGTGGCAGCCGATGCCCGCCATCGCGCGACTACCCTCCGGCACCTTCGTCGAGGTGTTGTGCGGGCAGCCCGAGCAGAAATAGGGCGCGCGCTTGATCGGCGGCGCATAGCTTTCGGCGGCCTTCGCACGCTCCGCGAAGAAGGCGAGCCGGGCGCGGATGCGGTCGGTATCGTGATACTTCTGGATGCGGCTGGCGATGACATGCGCGATCATGCCGGGGGTCAGCTCGTTGTCGGGATTGAGCAGCCATTCGCCGTGCTCGTCCTGCTTGCCGACGATGCGCGGGCGCACGTCCTCGCGCCAGTTGTAGAGCTGCCAGCGCACCTGATGCTCGATGAACTCGCGCTTCTCCTCGATGATGAGGATTTCCTCGAGCCCTTCGCAGAACTGGCGGATACCGTCCGGCTCCAGCGGCCACGGCATACCGACCTTGTAGATGCGAAGGCCGATGTCGCGCGCCACGGCCGCGTCGATGCCGAGCGCGTCGAACGCCTCCATCGTGTCGGCATAGGCCTTGCCGGTGGTAATGATGCCGAAGCGGGGGCGCGGCGTGTCCCACACCGTGCGGTCGATGCCGTTCGCCTTGGCGAAGGCCATCGCGGCGAAGCCCTTGTAGCGCTGAAGACGCGTATCCTCCTCGCGCCAGATGTCGCCTTCGCGGATGCCGAGGCCACCTTCGGGCATCTCGAAGTCGCCCGGCACGATGATGCGGCGGTGCTCGTTCGCAAGGTCGATCGTGGCGGAGGTCTCGACCGTGTCGGCGGTCGCCTTGAAACCGACCCACGTGCTCGCGAAGCGCGACATGGCGATGCCGAGCAGACCGTACTCCACATATTCGTCGACGCTCGCCGGATAGAGGAACGGCACGAACGCGGCGAGGAAGTTGTGGTCCGACTGGTGCGGCAGCGTCGAGGACTTGGCGCCGTGGTCGTCGCCGACGATGGCGAGGACGCCGCCGTGCTGCGAGGTTCCGGCCGCGTTCGCGTGCTTCAGCACGTCCATCGCGCGGTCGAGGCCGGGCCCCTTGCCGTACCAGATGCCGAACACGCCGTCGAACTTGCGGTGCGGATTGAGGCCGACATGCTGCGTGCCCCACACGGCGGTGGCACCAAGCTCCTCGTTGACGCCCGGCACGAAGCGGATGTCCTGCGCTTCGAGCAGCTTCTTGGCGCGCCAAAGCTCCTGATCGTAGGTGCCGAGCGGCGAGCCGCGGTAACCGGAGATGAAGCCGGCCGTGTTGATGCCGGCGGCACGGTCGCGCGCCTTCTGGATGAGAGGAAGCCGGACCAGCGACTGCACGCCGCTCATGAACACCCGCCCGTCCTCGAGCAGATACTTGTCGCTGAGCGTGATGGCCGGTTTCGTCGCCATTGGTCGATTCTCCCTCAATTAGGTCAGTTATACTGACTTATCATTCTCCAAGCAAGAAAATTACAACGAACCGATGCCGATTTTTAGCGAATGTCAGCATCGAAATGTATGATCATGGGCAAGTTATGCCATATACTGACAATTGATTGGCAGAATTCATCTCAAGCCCCTGTCAAACGACAGCAGAAAGACAGATTCTAGCGACTTTGCATGTTCACTGCGCCCGCAGGCATCCGCACCTCGAGTTCCGGCAGATCCGCCGCCGCATAGAGCTGGCAGGCGAGCCGCGAATGCCGGGAAACGCCGTAGGCGAAGTCCAGCATGTCCTCCTCCTCGACGCTGGGGCGCGGCAGCAGCGCCGCGTGCCGCTCCGCGACGATGACGTGGCAGGTGGAGCACGCCATCTGGCCTTCGCAGACGCCTTCGAGGGGCTGATCGTTCATCTGCGCGATCTCCAGCAGGCGCTCGCCGGGCTTCGCCTCCGCCTCGACGACGCGCGCGCCGTCCGCCGATATGAAGCGCACCAGCGTCACGCCGCCGTCCTCTGCTGCATCAGAACCGCTTCGCCGATCATGGCAGCGGCGGCGCGCACCTCGTCTTCGGCGGAGAAGCGCCCCCAACCGATGCGGAGGCTCGCCTTCGCCTGTGCGCGGCTGAGACCGAGCGCTTCGAGGACATGGCTGTGCCGCCCCTTCGCGCTGGCGCAGGCCGCGCCCGAGGAGATGGAGACGCGGCGCAGGTCTGCGATCAGGCGGTCGCCGTCCAGCCCCTCGAAACGGAGATTGATGTTGCCGCGCCAGCGCTGCCCGGTGCTGCCGTTGATGGCGTGGGGCACATGGAGCGCGGCGAGGAAGGCGTCCCACAGCGCCTCGGCATGGGCGCGGTCCTCGTCCATGCGCGCGGCGGCGATCTCGGCGGCCTTTCCGAAGCCCACCGCGAGCGGCGCGGCGAGCGTGCCGGAGCGGAGGCCGCTTCCCTCCTGCCCGCCGCCGTGCATCTGCGGTTCGAGATCGAGGCCGGGGCGGACGACGAGCGCACCGATGCCCTTCGGGCCGTAGATCTTGTGCGCCGACAGGCTCATCAGGTCGATGCCGAGCGCCTGCATGTCGAGCGGGATCTTGCCGAAGCCCTGCGCCGCGTCGCAGTGGAACAGCGCGCCCGCATCGTGCGCGGCAGCGGCGATCCGGCCAAGCGGCTGGATGATGCCGATCTCGTTGTTGACCGCCATGACGGAGACGAGCGCGACGTCCGGCCCGAGCCCGGCTTCGAGCGCAACGAGGTCGACGAGGCCGTCACCGCCGACGCCGAGCACGGTGAGGTCGAAGCCCCGCGTTTCGAGGAAGCCAGCGGTCTCCAGCACGCAGCTATGCTCGGTGGCGACGGTGACGAGGCGGCGGCGATCGGCGCGGGCCATGACACCTTTCAGCGCGAGATTGTTCGCCTCGGTCGCACCGCTCGTGAAAACAACGGTTTCCGGCTGGATATTGAGAACGCGTGCGATGTGACCGCGCGCAATGTCCACGGCGGCCTCGGCCTCCCAGCCGTAGCAGTGACTGCTGTGCGGGTTGCCGAACTTCTGCGTCCAGAAGGGTTGCATCGCCGCGACCACGGCGGGATCGGCGGGCGTCGTCGCCTGATAGTCGAGATAGATGTTCATGCCGCCTTCCTTGCCGCCGCGAGCGCTTCCCACGCCGTGCAGAAGGCGTCGATGTCGGCGGCCGTCGTCGTCCAGCCGAGGCTGACGCGGATCACCTCCGCGGCCGCCGACGCCGCCATGCCCATCGCCGCGAGCACGTGGCTGGCACCGACTTTGCCCGACGAGCAGGCCGAACCGCTGGAAACGGCGATGCCCGCCATGTCGAAGCGGATGAGCTGCGTGGCAGCGGGGACGCCGGGCATCCGGATCATCGTGGTCGTCGGCAGGCGCAGCGCGGACGCGGCGACGATCTCCGCGCCGAGGGCGGCGAGGCGGGCCTCCATGCCGTCGCGCAGCTTGCCCGCGCGGTCCAGCCAGCCGGTGTCCGCGCACCG
>JACFNY010000107.1 GCA_019454625.1 Sphingomonadaceae bacterium | reverse complement strand
GCGCGAGGTCCGCGGCGGAGACCGGCTCCACCTCCACGTGCAGGTCGATGCGGTCGAGGAGGGGCCCGGAGAGCTTGGCCTGATAGTCGGCGGCGCATTTCGGGGCGCGGGCGCAGGCGAGCGCGGGATCGCTGAGGTGCCCGCAGCGGAAGGGGTTCATCGCGGCAACGAGCTGCACGCGCGCCGGATAGGTGACGTGGAGCGCGGCGCGCGCGACGCTGACCTCGCCCGTCTCCAGCGGTTGCCGCAGTGAATCGAGCACCTGCCGCTGGAACTCCGGCAGCTCGTCGAGGAACAGCACGCCGAGGTGCGCGAGGCTGACCTCGCCGGGCCGCGCCTTCGCGCCGCCGCCGACGAGCGCCGGCATCGAGGCCGAATGGTGCGGCGCCCGAAATGGCCGGCGGCGGATCAGTTTTCCGCCGTCGAGCGCGCCCGCGACGGAGGCGACCATCGAGACCTCAAGCGCCTCGCGCGGGGTGAGTGGGGGCAAGATGCCCGGCAGCGCGGCGGCGAGCAGCGACTTGCCCGCACCGGGCGGTCCGGACATCAGCAGGTTGTGGCCGCCCGCCGCCGCGACTTCGAGCGCGCGCTTGGCGGTCTCCTGCCCCTTCACGGCGGCAAGGTCGGGTGCGTCGGCGGCGTCCTCGGCGACCGATGCCGTGGGCGGGCTGAGAAGCTGCGTGCCTTTCAGGTGGTTGAGCAGGCTGAGGAGATCGGGTGCGGCGAGCACGTCGCAGCCTGCCCATGCCGCCTCGCCGCCCTGCGCGGCCGGGCAGATCAGGCCAAGGTCGTTCGACGAGGCGTGGAGCGCGGCGAGCAGCACGCCGGGGACCGGGCTCACCCGTCCGTCGAGCGCCAGCTCGCCGACCGCCGCGTAGCCGCTGAGCGCCTCCAGATCGACGACGCCCATCGCGGCGAGCAGGCCGAGTGCGATGGGGAGGTCGTAGTGGCTGCCTTCCTTGGGGAGGTCGGCGGGCGAGAGGTTGACCGTGATGCGCTGAAAGGGAAGCGCGAGGCCGATGGCGGAGAGCGTCGCGCGCACGCGCTCTTGGCTTTCCGCGACCGCCTTGTCGGGCAGGCCGACGATGGTGAACTTGGCTCCGCCGCGCGCGATCTGCACCTGCACGTCGACGCTGCGCGCCTCGAGCCCGATGAACGCCACCGTTGCGACGCGCGCAACCATTCCGATGGTTCCCCCGTTGTTCCCCTGCGGCACCGGTAGAGCCCGGCACCGGGATCGTCAAACCCCCGTTCCGACGGCCTCTTTTTTGACACGCCGCTGCATCAGGATGCCGCGCAGGAACCGAATCGATCTGCCTTGGGACGATCCCCCTGTGACGACGCCTGCCCTCACCGTTCGCAAGCCGCGGCGGCCGCGCTCCCTCGCGCGCCGCGGGGCGGAGATCACGGCCGGCGTCATGCTGATGATCCTGTCGCCGATCATCGGCGGACCGCTCATTCCGGGGCCGTTCGGCTTCATCGGCTCGGCGATCGGCCTCGCGCTCATACTCCGGAACTCGCACTGGGCGCGAAAGCGGTATGTGGCCTTCAAGCGCCGCTATCCCAAGGTTGCGCACTGGGTGGACATGGGGCTCAGACGGCGCAAGCGACCGCGTCCGGAGTAGGCCCAGGGGAGGCGCACCCACGCTTTCCGTTGACTTTGCACGCGTCCCTGCCTATGCGCTCGCCCGAAGGTTTCGGCCGCGATGACGCGTGCACGCGTGCGCGGCCGTTTTTATTGATTCGATTCGCAAGAAGGCATGTCCGATGAAGCGCACCTACCAACCGAGCAAGCTCGTCCGCAAACGGCGCCACGGCTTCCGCGCGCGCTCGGCGACGCCGGGTGGCCGCAAGGTCCTGGCGGCCCGCCGCGCGCGCGGCCGCAAGCGGCTGTCGGCGTAACCGCGAAGACGGCTGCAAGGCCGGAACGGCTCCGTGCGCGGCGCGATTTCCTCGCCGCGAACAAGGGACGCCGCGCCGTGACCGACGGTTTCATCCTGCTGGCCCGCGACCGCGCCGATGGCGGCGCCGTGCGCGTGGGCTTCACTGTCACGAAGAAGATCGGGGGCGCGGTTGTTCGCAACCGGCTGAAGCGCCGCCTGCGCGCGCTCGTCCGCGAATCGCTGCCTGCGCTTGCCTCTCCCGCCCATGATTACGTGCTGATCGGCCGGGAGGCGGGGCTCTCGCGCGCCTATGCCGACATGACCGCCGATCTGGAACGGGCCCTCCGCAAGGTGGCGCGATGATCGGCAAGCTCGTCAGTCGCCTGATGATCCTCGTCGCGCGCGGCTGGCAGCTGAGCTTCTCGGTCATCCTGCCGCCGACCTGCCGGTTCGCGCCCTCGTGCTCGGCCTACGCGATCGAGGCGATCGAGCGGCACGGCGCCATCAAGGGTGGCGCGCTCGCGCTCTCTCGGATATTGCGCTGCCATCCGTGGGGCGGCTCGGGGTTCGATCCCGTTCCCGGTTCAGAAACAACAATGAAGTCGAGGCCCTGCTGCGGGCCGCAAGAAGGTGGTCGAGCTTGAGCGAAAATCGCAACATGTTCCTGGCGATCCTGTTGTCGATCGTCGTGCTGTTCGGCTGGGCCGCCATCTCGGAGCGCTTCTTCCCGACGCCGAAGTCCAATGAACCGGTGAGTGCCGCGCAGACGGCGGATAGCGCCGCGCCCGTCGCCACCGCGCCCACCGTGCTGCGCGACAGCGCGGCGGTGATCGCGGAAGGCGAACGCGTCGCCATCCGCACACCCGCGCTCTCGGGCTCGATCAACCTCACCGGTGCGCGCATCGACGACCTGCTGTTGCTGCGCCACGACGAGACGCTGAAGAAGGATTCGGCCAAGGTCCGCCTGTTCTCGCCCTCGGGCGCGCCGGGTGCCTATTTCGCCGAGTTCGGCTGGACCGGCGCGAAGACCCTGCCGACCGCCGCGACCGTCTGGAAGGCGAACGCGCCGACGCTGACGCCGGAGCAGTCGGTGACGCTGTCGTGGACGAACGCGGACGACCAGACTTTCCTCATCGAGCTCTCGGTGGACAAGGACTATCTGTTCACGGCGAAGCAGAGCATCGTCAATCGCGGCAACCAGGCGCTCGTCGCGCGCGCCTACGGCCTCGTCGCCCGCGTCGGCACCGGGCCCGACCAGAGCACGTTCAACGCGCATGTCGGCCCGATCGGCGTGTTCGGCGGCAAGACCAACTACGACTACAATTACGACGACATCGACGAGGCGCCGGCGCGCGAGGTCGATTTCCGCTCCAAGGGCGGCTGGATCGGTTTCACCGACAAGTACTGGCTCTCGGCGCTGATCCCGGCGAACGACACGACGTTCGACGCGAATTTCCGCAGCGGCGGCGACGAGCGCTATCAGGCGGGCGTGCGCGGCGAGCCGGTCGCGGTCGGCCCCGGCCAGAGCGCGGCGGTGACGACGCGCCTGTTCGCGGGCGCGAAGGAGGTCGACGTGCTCGACCGCTACCAGGACGATCTCGGCATCGTGCGCCTCGGCAGCGCCATCGACTGGGGCTGGTTCGAGGTGATCGCGAAGCCGATCTTCCACCTGCTCGACTGGCTGTTCGAAAAGGTCGGCAACCTTGGCGTCGCCATCATCTGCCTCACCATCCTGATCCGCTTCGTGCTGTTCCCGATCGCGAACAAGCAGTACGCCTCGATGGCGAAGATGCGGGCCGTGCAGCCGAAGATGAAGGCGCTGCAGGAGCGCTACAAGGACGACAAGCTGAAGCTCCAGCAGGAGATGATGGAGCTTTACAAGACGGAGAAGGTGAACCCGCTTGCGGGCTGCCTGCCCATCCTGCTCCAGATTCCGATCTTCTATGCGCTCTACAAGACGCTGTTCCTCGTCATCGACATGCGCCACCAGCCCTTCTACCTGTGGATCAAGGACCTGTCGGCGCCCGATCCGCTGACGCCGGTGAACCTGTTCGGCCTGCTGCCCTTCACGCCGCCGGCCTTCATCGGCATCGGCGTGCTGCCGATCCTGCTCGGCATCACCATGTGGCTCCAGCAGAAGCTCAATCCGCAGCCGCTCGACGAGATTCAGCAGAAGGTGTTCGCCATCCTGCCGTGGATGTTCATGATCATCATGGCGCCGTTCGCGGCGGGTCTCCAGCTCTACTGGACGGTGAACAACATCATCTCGATCGCCCAGCAGTGGGTGCTGATCAAGAAGCATCCGGCGCCCGCGCCGGAACCCGTCAAAGCGAAATGACCGGCGCGAAATGACCGGCGTCAGCCCCCGCGAGGCGAACCGGCTGTTCACGGGACCGATCGCCTTCGTGAAATCGGCGCCGACGATGGACGACCTGCCCCCGGCGAACCTGCCGGAGGTGGCGTTCGCGGGCCGTTCCAACGTCGGCAAGTCGTCGCTGCTGAACGCGCTGACGGCGAGGAAGGGCCTTGCGCGCACCTCGAACACGCCGGGCCGCACGCAGCTTCTCAACATCTTCGATGTCGGCGAGCCCGCCGTGCTGCGCCTCGTCGACATGCCGGGCTACGGCTACGCCGAGGCGCCGAAGAAGATGGTCGAGGCATGGAAGCGCGCGGTGTTCGATTACCTGCGCGGCCGTGCCAACCTGAAGCGCGTGCTGCTGCTCATCGACAGCCGCCGCGGCGTCGGCAAGGTGGACGAGGAGGTGATGGACATGCTGGACAGCGCCGCCGTCTCCTACCAGATCGTGCTCACCAAGACGGACAAGGTGAAGGAAAGCTGGGTCGCGAAGCTCCGCGAGGACCTGCCCGCGATGCTGAAGACGCATCCGGCGTCGTTCCCCGGCTTGCTCGCCACCAGCTCCGAGAAGAACCACGGGATCGAGGACTTGCGCGCGGCCGTGCTCGCCGCCGCGAAGGACGAGGCGGCGGCATGAAACTGGTCATCGGCAACAAGCGCTATTCGTCGTGGTCGCTGCGCGGCTGGCTTGCCGCGAAGCAGTCCGGCCTCGCCTTCGATGAAGTCGTGATCCCGATGGACACGCCCGAATTCGCCGCCGCCAAGGCGGACCCGGCGTGTATGCCCTCGGGCCGTGTGCCGGTGCTGTGGGACGGTGACGTCGCCGTCTGGGAAAGCCTCGCGATCATCGACTGGCTCGCCGACCGCGTCGGCCGCGACCGCTTCTGGCCGGAGGACGACGCGGCGCGGGCGCTTGCGCGCGCGATCGCGGCGGAGATGCACGCGGGCTTCGTCGAGCTTCGCAAGGCGTGCCCGATGAACACGGGGCGCACCTATCCCGCCTTCGCGCTGACGCCGGAGGTGGAGCGCGACGTCGGCCGCATCGACGCGCTGTGGCGCGAGGCGATCCACGGTTTCGGCGGGGAAGGGGGCCCGTTCCTGTTCGGCGCGTTCGGCGCGGCGGACATCATGTACGCCCCCGTCGTCACCCGCTTCCGCACCTACGACGTGCCGCTCTCCGACACGGCGGAGGCCTATGTGAACGCCGTTCTCGACCATCCGTTCATGCGCGAATGGTATGCAGGCGCGGATGCCGAGGACTGGCGGCTGGACCGGATCGAGTTCTAGAGAATCTCGCCGCAGCCCTGATAGCGCTTGCCGTCGAGCGTCATGGTGACGGTGTAGGGGTAGGGCTTGCCGCTCATCGCGTCCGCGCACGCCTTCTTCACGATCGAGACGGCGAGCGAAGACTTTCCCTGCGAAAGCGCGAAGCTGCTCGCGTCTTCCAGCGCGAGCCGGGCGGGCGCCTTGAACGTCGCGGTCTTCGATCCGTAATCGGCGATCACCTCGACCTCGCGGCCGGTGGCGATGTCCATCGTCCAGCCCGGCTCCTGCCCGACGGAATGGAAGTGGACCGCCGGCCCCGGCTTTGCGGCAGGCTCGGGAAAGCCGCCCGGCTGGTCCCATTCGCGCGGGCCGTTGACGCGCCAGACTTCCTTGCCGTCCGCATCGTAGAGCACCGTGAACGGCAGGCCCGGCGCGCCGAGCGTGGCGGCGAGCGCCCCCTCCTCGTCGAGCAGGATGGTCATGTGCCGGAGCTTCGCCTTCGCGAGGAACGGCTTCACCTTCTCCCAGCCTTGCAGATCCTGGCTGATGCCGACCACCGCCATCTCGCCCGCCTTCGCCTGCGCCAGCCGGTCGAGCGCGGGCATCTCAGCAACGCAGGGCGCGCACCATGTCGCCCACAGGTTCACCAGCACCGGCTTGCCCCGGAAATCGGCGAGCGTCGCCTTGCTGCCGTCCTCGCGTGCGAAGGCCTCTGTCGGCGCGGGCGTTCCGGCCTGCGACGTGTCCACGGTGCCGGTCTCGGCTTTCTTTGCGGCAGGGGTCGCGCTTTCTTGCGGGGCGAGCGCGTCTGCTTTATCGGCCTCCTTGGCCCCGCCGCAGGCGGAAAGCGGCATGAGAACAAGGATCGCAACCATTACGGACCGCATTTCAAGCTCCAATGACATGTGGGGCGGCCGCTTCGCCGAAGGGCCGTCGGCAGTCATGCGCGACATTAATGTCTCCATCGGCGTGGACAAGCGCCTGTGGCGTCAGGACATCGCGGGCAGTCGCGCGCACGCGGCGATGCTGGCGGCGGCGGGTATCCTCTCCGCCGAAGACGCCGCCACCATCGCGAAGGGGCTCGACGCCATCGAGGCCGAATATGCGGCGGGCGGTCTCGTCGAGAACGCCGCGCTCGAAGACATCCACATGCACGTCGAGGCGCGGCTGAAGGCGATCATCGGCGAGCCCGCCGGGCGGCTCCACACGGCGCGCTCGCGCAACGATCAGGTGGCGACGGACTTCCGCCTCTGGGTGCGCGACGCCATCGACGCCATCGAGGCGGGGCTCGCAGGCTTCCAGACCGCGCTGCTCGCCCGCGCGGAGCAGCACGCGGCGGACGTGATGCCCGGCTTCACGCACCTCCAGACCGCGCAGCCGGTCACGCTCGGTCATCACCTGATGGCCTATCACGAGATGGCGCGGCGCGATC
>JACFNY010000106.1 GCA_019454625.1 Sphingomonadaceae bacterium | reverse complement strand
GTTTCCGCGCCATCGGCGACGACTGGGCGGAACTGACGCTGCCCTATGCCGAGCACCTCGTCGCCTATCCGGGCGACGACGGCGCGCCGGGCATCATCGCATCGGGCGCGATCTTCTCGCTGATGGATTCGGTGGGCGGCATGGCGGTGATCGCGAAGTCGAAGCGCATGGTGCGGCAGGCGACGCTCGACCTCAGGATCGACTACCTGCGCCCGGCCGAGCCGGGCAAGACCGTGATCGGCCGCGCCGAGGTGACGAGGCTGACGCGCGCCGTGGCGTTCGTGAAAGGCATCGCGCACGACGGTGACGCCGCCGATCCGGTGGCGCTGATGACGGCGTGCTACATGTTCACGGCGGGCGCGAAATCATGAATTTCGACACGCTGGTCCGCGAGCTTCTGGGCGCTGCCGACGAGGGGCCGCTGTCGTCCCTGCCCTACGCCCGCACGCTTGGGCTCAGCTATCGCCGCGAGGCGGAGGGCATCGTCATCGTCATGCCGTTCTCGAAGCAGCTCGTCGGCGCCCCCTCGCGCCTCCACGGCGGCACCGTCGCCGGCCTTCTGGAGATCGCCTCGATCGCACAACTCGTCCACGTGCTCGGGCGCGAAGAGACCGCGCCGGGCGTGAAGCCCATCAACGTCACCGTCGACTACCTGCGCGCCGCCGCGTGCGAGACGACCTATGCGGGCGCCGTCGTCACCCGCCTCGGCCGCCGCATCGCCAACGTCCGCGCGGAGGCGTGGCAGACCGACCGCGGCGCACCGGTCGCGGCGGCGCACATGAACGTGATGCTGGTGCGGGAATAGGGCTCAGCCGCCCTTCCAGCTTTTCCCTTCCTCCGCACGCCGCAGCACCTCGTAGGCAGCCTGCACGGCATGGAACTGCCGCCCGGCCTCCTTGTCGCCGGGGTTGCGGTCCGGATGATATTGCTTGGCGAGCTTGCGGTACGCGCGCTTCACCGCCTCGAAGTCGGCGTCGTCCTCCAGCTCCAGCGCGCGCAAGGCATCCAGCTCGCCGCGCGTGCGGCTGCCGTCGCCGGGGCCGGTCCATTGCCAGTGGCGCGCCTGCTCGAACGCGGTGTCGCCGCGCTCGGCCTGCTCCCGCGCGGCGGCTTCCTCCTTGGTCAGGCCTTCGAAATAGTTCCAGTTCCTGTTGTATTCGGCGGCGTGCACCTCGCAGAACCACCAGCGCTCCGGGCTGTTCGGCGACTTCGGCGCAGGCCGGTCGCCGGGGGCCGTGCAGCCGTGCCGGTCGCACAGCCGCACGTTCACCGCCTCGCGGGCGCTGCCGTAGCTGCGCCAGCGGGGAAAGCCCCAGTCGTCCCTGCGCGTCTGCCGTGCCACTAGCGCCCGCCGAGCTTGCCCGCCATGCCGATGATGTCGTCGAGCGGATTGCCGTCGCCGTTGAGGTCCAGCATCGACGCAAGACCGCCGAGACCGCCCTGCGGCGCAGCCTTGCCGCCGCCCGTAAGGCCGCCGAGCACCTGCCCGAGCATACCCCCGAGCCCGCCGCTTTTCGCGCCTGCGCCGCTGCCCTGCTTCGCCATGTAGCCCGCGACCGCCATCGCGAGCAGCGGCAGCATCTGCTTCAGCAGGCCGGAATCGAGGCCGGTGGCGCCCGCCGCCTGCCCGGCGACCGTGCGGCTGACCTCCTTCGACCCGAAGATCTGGCCGAGCACGTCGTTGCCACGGCCCGCGGGCGCGTCGCCGGGCGACAGCACCGCATCGAGCAGCCCGCCGCCGCCAAGGCCGCCGAGCATCCCCGCCAGCCCGTCGAGGCCGCCCGCGCCGCCGCCCGCCTGCTTCTTGAAGCCGCCCAGAATGGCGGGGAGCAAGGCGCCCGCGCCGCGCGTCGCGGTCGCTTCGTCCACGCCGAGCTGGCGCGCGATCGAGGACAGCGCACCCGTCTGTTGCAACGTCGATACAAGGTCCGTCATGTTCACCTCCAGCGAGCGGGTCAGAGTCTCACGCCCGAGACTACGCGCCGCGATACGGGAGGGCCAGTGCGGGCGGCGATGTTTTTCAGGCGGCCTTCGGCGCGGCCTGCCGGACGCCTTCGTCGACATGATCCGCGAACTGGGCGAAGTTCTCAATGAACAGGCCGACCAGCTTCTTCGCCTGCGCGTCGTAGGCGGCCTTGTCTGCCCATGTCTCGCGCGGGTTCAGGATCGCGGTGTCGACGCCCGGCACCGCGGTCGGCACCTGGAAGCCGAAGAACGGATCGGTGCGGAAGCTCGCGCCCTTGAGGCTGCCGTCGAGCGCGGCGTTGAGCAGCGCACGCGTCGCCCGGATCGGCATACGGTGGCCGGTGCCGTAGGCGCCGCCTGTCCAGCCGGTGTTGACCAGCCAGCAATCGACGCCGCCCTTGGCGATGCGTTCCTTGAGGAGGTTGCCGTAAACACTCGGGTGGCGCGGCATGAACGGCGCGCCGAAGCAGGTGGAGAAGGTCGCGCTCGGCTCGGTGACGCCGATCTCGGTGCCGGCGACGCGCGCCGTGTAGCCGGAGAGGAAGTGGTACATCGCCTGCTCGGGCGTCAGCTTCGCGATCGGCGGCAGCACGCCGTAGGCGTCGGCGGTGAGGAAGATGATGTTCTTCGGCACCGGGCCGAGGTTTTCCTTGGACGCATTCGGGATGAAGTCGATCGGGTAGGAGCCGCGGCTGTTCTCGGCGAGGCTGTTGTCGTCGAGGTCGATGACGCGCGTCTCGGGGTCGATGACGACGTTCTCGAGGATGGTGCCGAACCGCCGCGTCGTCGCGTAGATCTCGGGCTCCGCCTCGGCCGAGAGGTTGATGACCTTGGCGTAGCAGCCGCCCTCGAAGTTGAACACGGCGGTGTCGGACCAGCCGTGCTCGTCGTCGCCGATGAGCGTGCGCGAAGCGTCGGCGGAGAGCGTCGTCTTGCCCGTGCCCGAAAGCCCGAAGAACACCGCGCTCGACCCGTCGCTGCCGATGTTGGCGCTGCAGTGCATGGGCATCACGCCCTGCTCGGGGAGCATGTAGTTGAGGAGGCCGAACACCGACTTCTTCATCTCGCCCGCGTAGGCAGTGCCGCCGATGAGGATCAGCTTCTCGGTGAAGTTGACGGCGATCACCGTCTCGGTGCGGCAGCCGTGGCGCGCCGGGTCGGCGCGGAAGCTCGGCAGGTCGATGATGGTGAACTCGGGCAGGAAGCCGGGAAGGTCCACGGGGTTCGGGCGCACCAGCAGCGTGCGGACGAACAGGTTGTGCCACGCAAGCTCGTTGATGATGCGCACGCGCACGCGGTATTCCGGCTGCGAGCCGCCGTAGAGGTCCTGCACGAAAAGCGTATTCTTCTCAGCCAGCGCGGCGAGGAAATCGGCCTTGAGCGCGGCGAAGTGCTCAGGCGCCATGCGCTGGTTGCCGCCGTTGAACCAGATGGTGTCCCGGGTCGTCGCGTCCTCGACCGTGAACTTGTCCTTCGCGGAGCGGCCGGTGTGCTTGCCGGTCTTCACGACGAACGCGCCGTGTTCCGAAAGCAGGCCCTCGCCCCGCGCCACGGCCTTCTCGATGAGCGGGGCGGCGCCGAGGTTCCAGTGCAGCTCCGCCCCGGTGGTAATGCCCTGTTTATCAAGGGTGAAGGCGGGAATCGGGGACGCGGTCATGATCACTCCTCAATGGATTCGGGCGGGCGCTTTTGCGGGAGCCCCTACACGATTCGCGCGCGCCGCGTCAAAAAATGCAAGGCTGGCATCGGGCGCGATCCGGTTTGCACCGCGATTCCCGTTGGTTTACTGGAGCAGGCCATGTCATCCGCATCCGCAACGATTGCCCTCGTCGACGACGACCGCAACATCCTGACCTCGGTCTCGATCGCGCTTCAGGCCGAGGGCTACACCGTCCGCGTCTATTCGGACGGTGCGAGCGCGCTGAAGGCGTTGACCGACAACCCGCCCGACCTCGCCGTGCTCGACATCAAGATGCCGCGCATGGACGGCATGGAGCTGCTGCTGAAGCTGCGCGAGAAGTCGAACCTGCCGGTGATCTTCCTCACCTCCAAGGACACCGAGATCGACGAGGCGCTCGGCCTCGCGATGGGCGCCGACGACTATATCGGCAAGCCGTTCAGCCAGCGCCTGCTGATCGAGCGCATCCGCGCCGTGCTGCGCCGCGCGCAGAACCGCGCGCAGCCCGCCGGAGAGGCCGAGGCCGAGGCGGCGCGCACGCTGACACGCGGGCGGCTGACGATGGACACCGGCCGCCACCGCGTGACATGGGACGGCAAGGAGGTGCAGCTCACCGTCACGGAGTTCCTGATCCTCGAGACGCTCGCCCAGCGGCCCGGCTTCGTGAAGTCGCGCGACCAGCTGATGGACGCCGCCTATCAGGACGACGTCTATGTCGATGACCGCACCATCGACAGCCACATCAAGCGGCTGAGGAAGAAGTTCCGCGCCGTCGACCCCAAGTTCGAGGCGATCGAGACCCTGTATGGCGTCGGCTACCGCTTCGACGAGGAATAACGAGCCCCAGCCCCGCGACGACACACAGCTCAGGTGGTCGCGTGGCTGGTCGCTCACGGCGCGCATCCTCGCCGTCAACATGTTCGCCGTGCTGATGCTGGCGGGCGGCATCATCTATCTCGACAGCTTCCGCGAACGGATGCTGGAACGCCGCGCCGAGGAAGCGGGCGTCGCCGCCGACCTGATGGCGGCCGCGGTCTCGGAGCGCATGTTGCAGGCGCCGGAACGGCTCGTGCCGATGCTGGAGCGCTTCGGCAGGATCACCGATGCGCGGCTGCGCATCTACGACGCCGATGGCGCCCGCGCGCTCGACAGCTGGGCGCTCACCGGCCCGACCTTCACGCTCCGCGACCCGGATGCCGAGCCCTTCCGCAAGGATGTCGCCCGCTTCCTCGACCGCTTGATCGAAGGCGCGGTCGGCGCGCGGCGGTTCGAGACCTTCGCCGAACCCGCGCCCGACGTGCGCCGCGCGTGGCCCGAGGCGGAAAGCGCTCTCGACCGGAAGGCGGTGGCGACTGCGATCCGCTTCGCGCCGGACCGCACCATCGTCATCACCGCCGCCGCGCCGCTGGCGGGCGGCAACGTCCTCCACATGACCATCGACGCGCGCGACGTAACGCGCGGCGTGCGTGACGAGCGGCTGACGCTGTCCGTGATCTTCCTCGGCGTGCTGTTGCTGTCGCTGCTGCTGTCGAACTTCCTTGCGCGCACCATCGTCCGGCCGCTGCGGCGCCTCGCCATCGCCGCGCAGCGCGTGCGGCTGGGCCGCGCCCGCGAGGTGGCGATCCCGCGCTTCCAGAAACGCCGCGACGAGATCGGCGCGCTCTCCCGCACGCTCTCCGACATGACCGCCGCGCTGCGCGCGCGCATCGACGCGACGGAAGCCTTCGCCGCAGACGTCGCGCACGAGATCAAGAACCCGCTCGCCTCGCTGCGCTCCGCCGTGGACGCGATGGGGAACGTGAAGGACCCGGAGCTCGCCGCGCGGCTGCTCACCGTGGTGCGCGACGACGTGCAGCGCATCGACCGGCTGATCTCCGACATCTCCGACGCCTCGCGGCTCGACGCGGAGCTGAGCCGCGTGCGCTTCGAGCGCATCGACCTCGGCGTCATGCTCGCCACGCTGATGAGCATCTACGAGACGCAGCCCGCCACCGCGGGCGTGACGCTGGCGTTCGCGCGCCCGCAGTTCGGTTCGGCGGTGGTGAACGGCGACGGCAGCCGCCTCGCGCAGGTCGCCCGCAACCTCATCGACAACGCCATCAGCTTCTCGCCTTCGGGCGGCCTCGTTCAGGTCACGGTGGCGCGCGTCGGTGAGCGCGTGCTGATGCGCGTCGAGGACGACGGCCCCGGCCTGCCGCCCGACGGCACCGACCGGATCTTCGAACGCTTCTATTCGGAGCGCCCGGAGGGCGAGGCGTTCGGCAAGCATTCGGGCCTCGGCCTCGCCATCGCCAAGGCCATCGTCGAAGCGCACGACGGTACGATTTCCGCCGAGAACCGCATCGAGCGCGGCGAGATCAAGGGCGCGCGCTTCACCGTCAGCCTGCCCGCCACGCAATGACGCGCATCCACGCCTCCGCTGTCTCCATCGGCGGCAAGGCGGTGCTGCTGACCGGCGCGTCCGGCGCGGGCAAGTCCGACCTCGCGCTCAGGCTCATCGACCGCGGCGCCGTGCTCGTCGCCGACGACCAGGTCGAGCTGAGCGCGCGCGACGGGCGCCTGTTCGCTTCGCCGCCCGCCACGATCGCCGGGCGGATCGAGGTCCGCGGGGTCGGTATCGTGACGATGCCGTTCGCCGCGGACGTGCCCGTCGCGTGCGTGATCGCCCTCGATGCGCCGCCCGAACGCCTGCCCGAGGCGCGCGCGCGCACGCTTTGCGGCGTCGCCGTGCCCGTGGCCGCCCTCGACCCGCGCGAATCGAGCGCACCCGTCAAGGTCGAACTGCTCTTGAGCGGCCGTCCGATAGCACTAGATTAGGGGATTGATGGCCAACGCCGATCCCCCCGCCTCGCGCGCCCCGCTGCTGCTCGTTACCGGCATGTCCGGTGCCGGGCGCTCGACGGCGCTGAAAGCGCTCGAGGACAACGGCTTCGAGGTCGTCGACAACCTGCCGCTTTCGCTGCTGAAGCGCCTGCTCGCGGTGCACGACAAGGCGCTCGCGGGCGGCGAGGCGGAACGGCCACTCGCGGTCGGGATCGACGCCCGCACCCATGCCTTCGATGCCGAATCGGTCGTCGCGCGAATCAAGACCATGCGCGAACGCGGCATCGACGCGCGCGTGCTGTTCATCGACTGCGCGGGCGGTGAGCTCGTCCGCCGCTTCTCGGAAACGCGCCGGCGCCACCCGCTGGCGCTCGACCGGCCCGCCGCCGACGGCATCGCCCGCGAACGCGAGGTGATGGCGCCGCTCCGGCGCTGGGCGGACATCGTCATCGACACCACCGACTTCAGCGTCCACGACCTGAGGCGCACGATTCGCGAGAAGTTCGCCCGCCACCGGCACGGCGA
>JACFNY010000105.1 GCA_019454625.1 Sphingomonadaceae bacterium | reverse complement strand
AGATCACGCGCATCGTGTACGGGAACTCTTCCTTGGTCGGCAGCACCGGGCGCAGCGCGCGCCACGCCAGCTTGCCGTGACCCACCTCGCGGCGGCCCGGCGCGCCGAAGCGGCCGACCTCGCCCACTGAATAGGGCGGGAAGTTGTAGTGCAGCAGGAAATGCTCGTGGCTGATGCCGTAGATCGCGTCGATCATCTGCTCGTCGTCGGCGGTGCCGAGCGTCGTCGTGACGATCGCCTGAGTCTCGCCGCGCGTGAACAGCGCGGAGCCGTGCGTGCGCGGCAGCACCTGCACCTCGGCGAGGATCGGCCGGATGTCTTCCTTGCCGCGGCCGTCGATGCGGCGGCCGTCCTTCAGGATCGCACCGCGAACGATGTCGGCTTCCAGCTTCTTCACGAGCTTGCCGAGCTTCAGCTTCTCGGCGGGCTCGGCGTCGGCGAACGAAGCCTTGGCCTTCTCGCGCGCGGCGTCGAGCGCGGTGACGCGCTCCTGCTTCACGGTCAGCTTGTAGGCGGCCTCGATGTCCTTGCCGACGAGCTTCTTGAGTGCGGCCTTCTTGGCGTCGGCGCCGTCGTCGAGCTTCAGCTCCCACGGGTCCTTGGCGGCCTTCTCGGCAAGGCGGATGATCGCGTCGATGACCTTCTTGCCGTTCTCGTGAACGAACATCACGGCGCCGAGCATGACTTCCTCGGGAAGCTCGTGCGCTTCCGATTCCACCATCAGCACGGCGTCCGACGTGCCGGCGGCGACGAGGTCGAGCTTGGACCCCTCGATGTTGCGGCTGGGGTTCAGCACGTATTCGCCGTCGACATAGCCGACGCGGCCGCCTGCGATCGGGCCCATGAAGGGCACGCCCGACAGCGTCAGCGCGGCCGAGGCGGCGACGAGCGCCAGCACGTCCGGCTCGTTCTCGCCGTCGTAGCTCAGCACCTGCGCGATCACGTTGACCTCGTTGTAGAAGCCTTCCGGGAACAGCGGGCGGATCGGGCGGTCGATGAGGCGGCTGGTCAGCGTCTCATGCTCGGTGGGGCGGCCTTCGCGCTTGAAGAAGCCGCCGGGGATGCGGCCCGCGGCCGAGAATTTTTCCTGGTAGTGCACGGTCAGCGGGAAGAAGTCCTGGCCTTCCTTCACCGACTTCGCAGCCGTCACGGCGCAGAGCACCACGGTTTCGCCGAGCGTCGCGAGCACCGCGCCATCGGCCTGACGGGCAATGCGGCCCGTTTCCAGGGTCAGCGTCTTGCCGCCCCACTGCGTTTCAACCTTGTGGATATTGAACATCTGTTTTCCGTTTCCTTCGCGGCCGGTCAAGAACGGGCCCTATGCCCGCCCGGCCTCCATCATCCGTCCCCGCGCCTATCGCGGCGGACGGTTTGCGCACGTCGGTGGGCATTTTCGCGCCCGCCGTACCTTCAATGCGAAACGGGCGCCGTGCGCGGCGCCCGAGACGAACCTTTTACTTGCGAAGCCCGAGCTTCCCGATGAGGTCGGTATACCGCCCCTCGTCCTTCCGCTTCAGGTAATCGAGCAGCGTGCGCCGCTTGTTCACCAGCATCAGAAGGCCGCGCCGCGAATGGTTGTCCTTGGCGTGGCTCTTGAAGTGCTCGGTGAGGTTGGCGATGCGCTCCGAAAGGATCGCGACCTGAACTTCGGGGCTGCCGGTGTCGCCTTCGGCGCGGGCATGTTCCTTGATCAGCGCTTCCTTGCGCTCGGCTGTAATCGACATCGTGGACTCCTTGTCGTCTAGAGGTTGAAGCCCCGCTCCACACGGACCGTCCCCGCTTCAACGCGGGCGAGCGCGACGGGCACTTCGTCCAGCATCGCGACCACGAGTCCGTCCGGTTCGGGACGTCCGGCGAGCGTCTGGCCCGATTTGAGCCGGGCCGCTTCGCCGGGGTCGACCGCCAGAGCCGGGATGTCGTCCAGCCCCGCGGTCAGCGGCAACAGTGCCGCCATAAGCCGCCGCTCCATAGCGAGTTCGCCGAGTTTGTCCAGCGCTATCGCGCTTTCGAGGCCGAATGGCCCCGCCTTCGTGCGCCGCAGCATGACCACGTGGCCGACGGTGCCCAGCGCCTCCGCAAGGTCGCGCGCGAGGCTGCGGACGTAGGTGCCCTTGGAGCAGGAGACCGAGAACGTCGCCGTCTCGCCGCCCGCGTCCAGAAGCCGCAGGTCGTGGATGGTCACCGTGCGCGGCGGCAGGATCACGGTCTCCCCGGCCCGCGCCCGCGCATAGGCCCGCTCGCCGTCCACCTTCAGCGCCGAATAGGCGGGCGGGCGCTGCTCTATGGCGCCGGTGAAGCGCGGCAGCACCGCCTCGATCGCCGCGCGCGGCGGGCGGATGTCCGAAGTTGCCACCACCGCGCCCTCGGCATCGTCGGTCTCCGTCGCAATGCCGAAGCGCACGGTAAATTCGTATACTTTGTCCCCGTTCAGCATCCGGCCGGTCAGCTTGGTCGCCTCGCCGAGCGCGATCGGCAGCACGCCGGTCGCCAGCGGATCGAGCGTGCCGCCGTGGCCGACCTTCGGCCTCGGCAGGCCCGCCTGCCGCCACAGCCGCTTGATCGCGGCGACGCCCTGCGCCGAGGTTAGCCCCAGCGGCTTGTCGAGGATGATCCAGCCATGCACGCAGGGGGCCTTACCGCCCCGCGCCGCACCTGTCAGTCCTCTTTGCCGTCCTCGGCCTTTTCGGCTTTCGCCTTCTTGCCCGGGTCTTCCGCCGTCACGAGGCTTTTGAGCTGGCAAGTGCGGCCGTCGACGAGGATCTGCCCGAACCTGTCGAGCGTCCCGGTGCCCTTGGTGACGAAACCGATCTTGTTCGCGAAGTTGAGGCCGGTGCACGGGCCAAGCGTCTCGGCACAGTACCAGCGCCCGGTCTGCCCCTCGATGTAAAGGGCCTTGTCGCTTTCGGCGCGGAAGTTGCGGATGCCGGTCGTATCGGCGAACGGAATACGCGCTTCCTCGCCCAGTTTTGCCGGGGACTTCGCCTGCGGCTCGGCAGCCATCGCCGGAACGGCGGAAAGGAGCGCGGCGATCACGCCCGCTCCGACAGCATGGAACATCGTCTTCATGCCCTGTCTCCTTCGTGCCTCTTATCCGCCCCGACGGGTGAACGACGACTGAGCGGCAAGGTCAGTTCCCGTTCAGGGCGAGGCGTTCGAGGAAATGCTTGCGGCAGAGCGCCACGTAGCGGTCGTTGCCGCCGATGTCGGTCTGCACGCCTTCGCTTACCGGCTTACCGGCCGCATCGACGCGCAGGTTCATCGTCGCCTTGCGCCCGCATTCGCACACGGATTTCAGCTCGACGAGCTTGTCGGCAATCGCGAGCAGCCGCGCGCTCCCCTCGAACAACTCGGCCCGGAAATCCGTGCGAAGCCCGTAGGCGAGCACGGGAACGCCGAGCCGGTCGCAGACCGCCGCAAGCTGGTCGACCTGCTCGCGGCTGAGGAACTGCGCCTCGTCGACAAGCACGCAGTGGATCGGCGCCTGCCCGTGCTCCGCCGAAACGATGGCATCGAGGTCGGTATCGCCCGAAAAGGGGATGGCCTCGGCCTCAAGCCCGATCCGCGAATTGATGCGCCCGTGCCCGGCGCGGTCATCCACCGCCGCCGTGAACAGCAGCGTCCGCATCCCGCGCTCGGCGTAGTTGAAGCTCGATTGCAGCAGCGTCGTCGATTTCCCCGCGTTCATGGACGCGAAGTAGAAATACAGCTTCGCCATCAGTCCTCGAGGTCGCGCGCCACCTTCGGGTCGCGCAGCAGCGCGTCGATGCGGCTTGCTTCCTCGTAGCTCTCGTCGAGGCGGAACTTGAGCTCGGGCGTGTACTTGGTGGTCATGGAACGCGCCACCTCGCCGCGCAGGAACTTCGCGTTGCGCCGCAGCGCGGCGAGCACCTCGTCGTCATCGCCGCCCAGCGCCTTCACGAAGGCGGTGGCGATGCGGAGGTCCGGCGAGACGCGCACCTCGCTCACCGAGACGATATGCGATTCGAGCACCGGATCGCGCACCTCGCCACGGCCGAGCACGCCCGCCAGCACATGGCGCACCTGCTCGCCGATCCGGAGCAGCCGGACCGATTTGCCCTCGGGGGTCTGCGTCTGCCGCATAGGCTTCCCGCGCGGACGCCCTAGAGCGTCCGCTCGCGCTCCTCGACCTCGAACGTCTCGAGATAGTCACCGGGCTTGATGTCCGTGGTGTTCTCCAGCGTGACACCACATTCGAGACCGGCACGCACTTCGGCGACGTCGTCCTTGAAGCGGCGCAGCGAGGCGACTGCGCCGTTGTAGATGATGACATCGTCGCGCATGACACGCGCCTTGAGCGCCTTGCGGATGACACCTTCGAGCACGAGCAGACCGGCAGCCTTGCCGTGTTTGCCGGCCTGGAACACCTCGCGGATCTCGGCGCGGCCGACGACGTTCTCGATCTTCTCGGGGCCGAGCTGGCCGGCCATCGCCGCCTTCACGTCGTCCACGAGGTCGTAGATCACGTCGTAGTACTTGAGCGCGACGCCGCGCTGCTCGGCGATCTCGCGCGCCTTGGCGTTGGCGCGCACGCCGAAGCCGATGATCGGCGCGCCCGAAGCGCTCGCGAGCGTCACGTCCGATTCGGTGATGCCGCCGACGCCCGAATGCAGAACGCGCGCCCTGATCTCGTCGGTGGAGATCTTGTTCACCGCCGCCACGATCGCCTCGACCGAGCCCTGCACGTCGCCCTTGATGATGAGCGGGAATTCGAGCGCCTGCTTTTCCTTGAGCGCCGAGAACATCGTCTCGAGGTTCGCGGGCGCCTGCGTCGTGCGCTTGCGTTGCAAAACGGAAGCGCGATAGGCCGCGATCTCGCGGGCGCGCGCTTCGTTCTCGACGACGGCGAACGCATCGCCCGCCATCGGCGTACCGGAAAGGCCGAGCACCTCGACGGGCTTCGACGGACCCGCTTCCTTCACCTGCGCGCCGCGGTCGTCGACGAGCGCGCGCACCTTGCCCCACTCGGCGCCGACGACGAAGATGTCGCCGACGCGCACGGTGCCGCGGCTGACGAGCACGGTCGCGACCGGGCCGCGGCCCTTGTCGAGCTTCGCCTCGATCACCGTGCCCTCGGCCGGGCGATTCGGGTTCGCCTTCAGTTCCAGAAGCTCGGCCTGCAATAGGATCGCATCGAGCAGCTTGTCGAGGTTCGTCTTCTTGAGCGCGGAGACTTCCACGTCCTGCACGTCGCCGCCCATATCCTCGACGACGATCTCGTGCTGGAGCAGCTCCTCGCGTACCTTCTGCGGCTTGGCGCCCGGCTTGTCGCACTTGTTGATGGCGACGATCATCGGAACACCCGCCGCCTTGGTGTGGTTGATCGCCTCGATCGACTGCGGCTTCAGGCCGTCGTCGGCGGCGACCACCAGCACGACGAGATCGGTGACGTTCGCGCCGCGGCCGCGCATCTCGGTGAACGCCTCGTGACCGGGCGTGTCGAGGAAGGTGACGAGATCGCCCGTGGCGACCTTCACCTGATAGGCGCCGATATGCTGCGTGATGCCGCCGGCCTCGCCGGTGGCGACATCAGTGCCGCGCAGCGCGTCGAGCAGCGAAGTCTTGCCGTGGTCAACGTGGCCCATGATGGTGACGACCGGCGGGCGCGGCTTGAGGTCGGCGGGATTGTCCGCCTCGCCCTCGAGGCCGAGTTCGACGTCGGATTCGCTGACGCGCTTGATGTTGTGGCCAAACTCGGTGACGAGCAGCTCGGCGGTGTCCTGGTCGATGGTAGTGTTGATGGTCGCCATCGAGCCCATCTTGAACAGCGCCTTCACGAGGTCGGCGCCCTTCTCGGCCATGCGGTTCGCAAGCTCCTGCACGGTGATCGCCTCGGGGACGACCACGTCGCGCACCTGCTTCGCCTGGTTGGCACCGCCGATGTGGGCACGGCGTTCCTTCTCGCGTGCGCGGCGGAGCGCGGCGAGGCTGCGGGCGCGGCCGTCCTCGTCGCCTTCCAGCGCGCGGGTGACGGTGAGCTTGCCGGAACGGCGATGGTCGTCGCCGCGTCCGCGCGCGGGCTTCGGCGCTTCCTTGCGCACGGGCGCGGGCGCGCCGCGGCGCACGCCGCGGCCGTTGTCGTCGTCGGCGGCAGGCGCGGCCTCGCGCTTCGCTGCCGAGGCTGCGGGTGCGGCTGCCGCTGCGGCAACGGGTTCAGGTTCCGGCGCGGGTTCGGGCGCGGCGGGGGCGGCTTCGCGCGATTCTTCCTCGCGGCGCTTTTCCTCGGCGCGGCGGCGCTCGGCCTCGACCGCCTCGGCGCGCTCGGCCTCCTCGCGGCGGCGCTGGTCCTCCAGCGTCTTCAGGCGCGCTTCCTCGGCCTCGCGCAGCAACTGCGCCTGCCGCTCCTGACGCGTCATCAGGTCGTTCGGCGCGGCGGGACGTGGCTTGGGCGCTTCGGCGACAGGCTTCGGCGGCGCGGCAACGGGTGCGGCGGCCGCAGGTGCAGCCTCCGCCACCGGCGTTTCTTCGGGCGCGCCATCGGGCCGTCCGAGCACGCGCCGACGCTTCACTTCCACGACGACGGACTTGGTCCGGCCGTGGCTGAAGCTCTGCTTGACCTTGCCGACGTCGACCGTGCGCTTGATTCCAAGCGGTGCACGCGCGCCCAGCTTCGGTTTGTTATCGTCGCTCATTCGTACCCTTTACAACTCAAGTCCAGCAGGCGGCTCGCCGCCCTCAATTCCGATTCCGTCATGCAGGCCGAGATACGCGCGCCAACGGCCGACCGCAGACTCGACGCGAAGCGCCGCCTGCCGGTCGCGAAGCGCGGCGTGTACCACATTGGCCTGCCCGAGCGCCAAGGACAATTCGTCCCGGCCCGCCGGCAAGGCGATTGCTTTGGCCTTTCCGCCCGCCGAATGCAACCGCTGCGCCAGCTTGCGCACACCGTCGGGCGCCGCGTCGGCCGCGCGCAGCACGAGCGCCGCCTCGCCGCTGTCGACGGCGGCGGCGATGCGATCGCTGCCAAGCAGCAGATTG
>JACFNY010000104.1:4041-7007 GCA_019454625.1 Sphingomonadaceae bacterium | reverse complement strand
GCCGTGATTCCGGTGACGCCCATGCGCAGGAAGCCGAAGGTCCAGAAGACGAGGTTGATGACCGTCGCGCCGAGCGCGACGCCCGCCAGCGCGCCGGCATCGCCCGTGCGCCCGATGACGGCGACGTCGATGATCCCGACGAGCGGCACGAAGGCCTGTCCGACGATGATCGGCCAGGCCTGTGAAAAGACGGCGCGGCGCGACAGCGAACTCATGCGTCGGCGGGTTCCGGACAATGTGCGGTCACGCGGAAATGCTGCCCTTCCTCAGCCGTGTTTCGGTCCCGAGCCTTATGGGGATTTCGCGCCCGCGGGGGAAGCGGGCGCCTCCGGCTGCGAACCGCTCGACGGGGTGCACAAGAGCACGCATTCTCCGGCAATACACGGGCGCCGTTTTCATTGCAGCGCTGCCGCCTGTTGCATCGGATCGGCAAGTGCGTATAAGAATATTTTTCTTATACGCTAAATTCTGCTTGCTTGCATCCATCCATGAACGGGACTTCGGCATGAAACTGTCCATTCTCCGCGCCGTGTCGACGTTTGCCTTGCTGTCTTGCTCGCTGGAGGCCGGCCCGGCGGCGGGCGCGACGGAAGCCGTGGTCGCTGCCGACGAAAGCGCGCGCGCCGATACCGCCGCGCGCGCCGCGCTGGGGGACGGACCCTTCGCGGGGATTGCCGTTGCCGTCTCCCGCAACGGAAAGATCGTTTATCGGAACGGCTTCGGCCTCGCCGATGTCGAACGCCGAATACCCGTGGACGCGGACACGCGCTTTCCGGTCGGCTCGATCACGAAGCCGATCACCTGCCTGTCCCTCCAGCAGCTCGCCGCCGCGGGCCGTGTCGATACGGACGCAAAGGCGGGGCGTTATCTTCCCGATCTTCCCGCACCCGCCCGCGACGTGGCCATCCGGCATCTCCTCGATCATACCTCGGGCATCGAGAATTATATCGAGGTCGGGGAATTCCCCTATCGCCGGCCGACTGGCCTCTCGCGCGACGACATGACGGCGTTCTTCGCCGGAAAGCCGCTGCGCTTCCCGTCCGGCGAAAAATTCAGCTACTCGAACTCGAACACCTACCTGCTCGGCCTCATCATCGAGGCGGTGAGCGGCGAAAGCTACGATACCTATGTGAAAGGCCACGTGTTCGCGCCGCTCGGCATGACACGCAGCGACTTCGAGGCGCGGCCGGAGGGTGATGCGAACCGGGCGCTCGGCTATCAGAGCCGGAGCGGCATGTTCTCACGGGCGATCGGCTACGACTGGCTGGTGCCGTTCTCGGCAGGCGCTGCCGTTTCCACCGCGCCCGACCTGCTGCGGTTCGCCGACGGCCTGTTCGGGGAGGCGACGAAAAGCGTGCACGAGCGGCTGCTGGTGCACGGCACGCTGGGAGACGGCACGCGCAACGCCTACACACAAGGCTGCCTTGTCGAGGGGAGGCTCGGCGACGCTCGCAGGTTTTCCCACTCCGGCGCGATCTACGGCTTCTCCGCCCATTTCGCGCATTACCCCGATCAGAAGCTGTCGGTGGCAGTGCTCACCAACAGCCAGGGCGAGAACTTCGGCGCAATCACGCTGTCCAACCGCATCGCGCGGATTTTCCTCGGCCAGAGCGAACCCGAGCAGATCGACAGGCCGCTTGATACGGCGGCGGCGTCATGGATCGCGGGCGATTATCGTGTCGGCAATCGCCGCCTCGGGATCGACCGCCTGCGCTTTTCCCTCCGCGACGGCAAGTTGTGGCTGGAGACCGGTACGCCGGGCAGGGGCGGGCAGCCGGGCGAAAAGCAGGAGATTCCGCTTGTCCATCTCGGAGAGAACCGTTTCGTTTCGCCGCGCGACAGCGAACAGCGCTTCCGGTTCGAGAAATCGGCCGAAGGCGTGAAGGTCCTCCTGGACTACCACGGCGGCGACATGCCCTTTCATCGTGTGAGCGAGTGAACCCGATGTTGTCACCCTATGCGATCTACGACGGCGCGCCGCCGCCCGGTGTGCCCGTTCTCGACATCGACCCGTTCTCGGCGCCGTTCTTCGACGACCCGTACCCGGCGCACGAGGCGATGCGGGAGGCGGGGCCGTTCGTATGGCTCGGCCGCTACAATATCGGGGCGGTCGCGCGGTACGAGCACGTGCGCGAAGCGCTGACCGACTGGGAACGCTTTTCGTCGGCGCGCGGCGTCGGCATGGAGGATTTCGAGCGGCACGGCCGCTTCCGTCTGCCGAGCCTGATCCTGGAGGCGGACCCGCCGCTCCACACGCGGTCGCGGGGCGTCTTGAGCCGGGCGCTGTCGCCGCCCGTGCTGAAAGGGTTGCGCGCGCGCTTCGCGGCGGAGGCCGAAGCGCTCGTCGAACGTGTCGTCGCGGCGGGGCGTTTCGACGCGATCGGCGATCTTGCCGAAGCCTATCCGCTGCGCGTGTTCCCGGATGCGATGGGCATGAAGCGCGAAGGGCGCGAAAAACTGCTGCCGCACGCGGAGATGCTGTTCAATTCCTTCGGACCGCGCAATGCGCTGTTCGAGGCCTCGCGGGAAAAGGCGAGCTTCGACTGGATCGAGGAGCAGGGCAGGCGCGAGAACCTGTCGCCGGGCCTCGGCCTCGTGATTCATGAAGCCGCCGATCGCGGCGAGATCAGCCATGAGGAAGCCCCGCTGCTGGTGCGCGCGCTGTTGCAGGCCGGGCTCGACACCACGGTGAACGCCATCGGCGCGACGCTCTATTGTCTCGCGCGTTTTCCGGACCAGTGGGAGCGGCTGCGCGCCGGGCCTGCGCTCGCAAAGGCGGCGTTCGATGAAGCGATCCGGTTCGAATCGCCGGTGCAGACTTTCTTCCGGACGGCGACGCGAAACACCGAAATCGGCGGCGCGCCGGTGCAGGAAGGGGACAAGATCCTGATGATGCTGGCCTCCGCGAACCGCGACCCGCGCCAGTGGGAGATGCCGGACAGATACGACATCACGCGCAGGACGCT
>JACFNY010000104.1:3716-3999 GCA_019454625.1 Sphingomonadaceae bacterium | reverse complement strand
CCACGTCGGCTTCGGCGCCGGCATTCATCAATGCGTCGGGCAAATTCTCGCGCGGATGGAAGGCGAGCTGGTGCTGGATGCGCTCGTGCGGCGCGTGAAGCGGATCCGCATCGCAGGGGACGTGGCCCGCCGCCACAACAACACGCTGCGCGGGCTTGCAAGCCTGCCTGTCGAGGTGGAGCGCGCCTAGCGCCGGCGCGGCACGAACCGACCCGCGGTGACGCCGGTCGGCTCGCCGTTCTCGAAGGCGACCCTGCCGTTGACGATCACGGTGACGATGCCG
>JACFNY010000104.1:0-3706 GCA_019454625.1 Sphingomonadaceae bacterium | reverse complement strand
GGTGGAAAGCGCGGCCGGGTCCGCATAGGTGGCGCGTGCATTGACGGTGGCGGGATCGAACAGCACGACGTCGGCGGCAAGCCCCGGCAGCAGACGGCCGCGGTCGCCGAGCCCGAGGTGCATTGCGGGAAAGCCCGTCATCTTGCGGATCGCCTCCTCCAGCGGGAACAGCTTCAGGTCGCGGCTGTAGTGGCCGAGCACGCGCGTGAAGCTGCCGCTGGCACGCGGGTGGGCGTAACCGCGCGCCAGCGATTGCCCGTCGATGTAGGCGCCGTCGCTGGCGATCATCACCCACGGTTTCACGATGAGCGCACGGATGTCGGCCTCGTCGATCGTGCCGAGCGTGACGCGGACATTCCTGCGGGTCGCGAGATCGGCAAGCAGGTCGAACGGAGTGATGCCCCGCTTGCCTGCAAGCAACGCGATGTTCTCGTCGACGAGGTCCGGGTCCTCCGGCGCATCGACGATGCGCATGTTGCCGTAGCCGACGGCCTTGACCCACGAGAAGCCTTTCCCGACGCCCGCTTCCGTCGCGCGGCGGACCGCTTCGCGGCGTGCCGGGTCTGCAAGCGCCGTGCGGACTTCCGCCTCGGTCACGCGCCGGTCGCCGCGCCCGTCCGGGAGGACGAAGAGATCGTAGACGGCGCGCACGGTGGCGCCGTCGAACGGGTACTGGTCCGCGACGATGGCGAACCCTTCATCGCGCGCCGCCTCGACCATTGCGATGACCTCGCCGATACGGCCGCGGTTGAGGAGGCCCGTGGCCTTGAGATGCGCGAGCTTCGCTGGGATGCCCACGGCCTCGCCGAGTTCGATCGCCTCGCGCTCCGATTCCACCATGCGGAAGCCGGGGTCGCGCGTGTGCGAATCGTAGGTGCCGCCGTAGGGTTTCACCTCGGCCGCAAGCGCCTGCACCTCGGCTTCCGTCGCGAACATGCCGGGGTCGTACATGAGGCCGGTCGACAGGCCGACGCAGCCCATCTCCATGCCTTCGCGCACCAGCGCGGCCATGCGCGCGATCTCGTCGGGCGTGGCGGCGCGGCGCTGCCCCGGTATCACCGCGTCGCGGATGCCGTTGTGGCCGACGTAGCAGCCGTGATTGACGCCCATGCCCTTCGCCGCCAGCGCCCCGGTGAGCTGCCGCATCACGCGCGGCGACAGCCCGCCGTCGGGGCTCGCCATGATCGTGGTGACGCCCTGAGACAAGTCCTGCACGTCGATGAACGGCCCGTCCACGCGCTCCACGGCCTCGGGAACGTGGCTGTGCGCGTCGATGAAGCCCGGCGCGACGGCGAGGCCGCGCGCATCGAGCGTGCGCGCTGCGACGACGCGGGCCGGGGCCTTGTCCACGAAGCGGATTTGCCCGTCCGCGATCCCGACATCGGTGAGGCGTGGCGGCGATCCCGTGCCGTCATAGACGAGCCCGCCGCGGACGAGCAGGTCCAGCCGCCCGGGCTGACCCGCACAGGCGGAGAGCATCAGCAGCCCGGCGATGACGCGGACGGCCTTGAACGAAACCGGGTTCAGCATCGTCACCTGGGCAGGGCCTTCCGCAGTTTTCGCTAGACGAATTGATTTTAGCGTATAGGAAACATTCCGGTCATACAAGGCTAGGTCATGCGTTTCGATTTCATCGTCATCGGCGGCGGTATCGCCGGCCTGTCGTCGGCTGCGGCGCTTTCACATCACGGCAAGGTCGCATTGCTCGAGCGCGAGGCCCAGCCGTGCCACCACAGCTCGGGGCGGTCGGCGGCGATCTTCGTGCGCAGCTACGGCAACGACACCGTGAGGGCGCTGACGGCGATCAGCGAACGCGCCTTTGCCGCGGATGCGGCCGCCGGCCACGAAACGCTGGGGCGCAGGCGCGGCATCCTGATCGTCGCGCGAAAGGATGGCGATCCCGGCGCGCCTGCGCATGGGCGGGAACGCATCTCGGCGGAGGCGGCCGCCGCGCACATGCCGCTACTGCGGCCCGAACGCCTCTCCCATGCCTGGCTGGAGGCGGCCGCGCGCGATATCGACGTTCACGCCATGCACATGGGCTACATGAAGACGCTGAAGGCGAACGGCGGATCGCTTCTGACCGGCTTCGACGCGCAGGCGGCGGTCCGCCGGGAGGGCCTCTGGCATGTTTCGGATGGAGCGCGCACCGTAATCGCGCCCGTCGCGATCAACGCCGCAGGCGCATGGGCGGATGCGGTCGGCGTCATGTTCGGCGCCGCGCCGAAGGGCATCCGGCCGCTGAGACGAAGCGCCGCCTTGATCGACCCGCCCGCAGGCAGCGCGATCGACGACTGGCCGATGGTCGTCGATGTCGAGGAAAGCGTCTACTTCAAGCCGGAGGCCGGGAAGCTGATGGTGTCTCCCGCCGACTGCACCCCCTCGCCGCCGTGCGACAGCTGGGCCGACGACATGGATATTGCTGTCGCGATCGACCGTTATCAGGACCTGACCGGTCAGGAGGTGCGGCGCGTGACGCACACGTGGGCGGGGCTTCGCAGTTACGTGGCCGACGAAAGCCCGCTGATCGGCGCGGACGCAGCCGTTCAGGGCTTCATCTGGCTTGCCGCGCTCGGCGGCTTCGGCGTGCAGACCGCACCGGCGGCCGGTGCCGTCGCCGCCGCGCTGGCGAGCCGGTCTGCCCTTCCCGAGGGCGTGACGCCGGCATTGCTGCGCGCGGTCGATCCGGCACGCGCCGGATGCACGGGTCCGGCTTGAAAATGCCTCAGGATTTGCGCCGGGCCGGGTGATCGACGGCGTTCACCGCGTCGATCAGTTCGGTCTCGTTGCCCGAGCACACCGCGAGCACGCGGCATGGCGCATCGCCGTGCGCGACGTAGGCGTGGCCCATCTGGCTGTCGAGCCACATCGATTCGCCTGCGTTCAGGATCACCGGCTTGTAGTATTCGGTGTGCACCTCGAGCGCGCCCTCGAGGACGTAGACGAATTCCTCGCCGCCGTGCCGCACGTAGTCGGGGAAGGCCGCGAAGGAATGCGACTGCGGGGTCGCGACGAGGGGCACGAACGCCTTGCCGGATACGTCGGTGCTGAGATAGCAGTGATCATAGTGCTCGGTGCGCACGACGACGCCGTCGCCGATCCGGTTGATGCTGCGCCGCCCCTTCGCCGAATTGTCGCCGGACGCCGGCGCGGGGCCGCCCAGCAGATCGGCAAGATCGACGCCGAGCCCCTGGCAGAGCTGCGTGAGCTTGTCGTAGGTGAGCGACATCTTGCCGGATTCCACCTTCGAAAGCGTCGAAATGGCGATGCCCGTGCGGCGGCTGACTTCCGACATGGTGAGGCCCATGCGGCGGCGGAGCGCCCGCAGGGCTTCAGCCAGTTTCGTGGGCGGTCGGCCCATCCATGAACTCCCAGGCGATTTTCAACGAACAGACACGCATTAGGTCAAAAGGAAAGAAAGCGGAACAGCCATCCCTCGAACCGCCTTGTCTGCAATCCATTCTTATACGCTAAATTTCGCATCGGAAACAGCAGTGGCCCGGTGCGGATCATTGCCCCGGCCTCAGTGTGAGCACGCCCACGGCGTCCTTGCGCAGGTCCGCGGCGCTGCCCGCGAGGGTGAAATAGCGGCCTGCCGCCCAGTCTTCCGCGAGGTGGCCGAACCACGGCGACAACACGTTCCCGGAAACGCCGGGGGCGATCATGTAGAGGCTGCGGGCTGGATCGGCGAGGTCCACGATCTGCC
>JACFNY010000103.1 GCA_019454625.1 Sphingomonadaceae bacterium | reverse complement strand
GACCGCGCTGCTGCTGATCCTGCTGCTGCTGGTCGGCTACGCGATGGTCGAGGGCGACTGGCAGCGCGGCCTCACCTTCCTGCTGAAGCCGGATTTCGAGGCGCTGACGCTGCGCAACATGCTGACCGCCGTCGGCCTGTCGTTCTTCACCATCGGCACCGGCATGGCGATCATGATGACCTACGGATCGTACCTGACGCACCGCATGTCGGTCGCGGCGTCGGCGGTCAAGGTGGCGGTGTCGGTGCCGGTCTGCGCCATGATCGCGGGCTTCGCCATCTTCCCGCTGGTGTTCGCCAACGGGCTCGACCCGGCAGGCGGGCCGGGACTGGTGCTCGTCACGCTGCCCACCGCCTTCGGACAGATGCCCGGCGGCACGTTCTTCGGCACGCTCTTCTTCATCCTGGCGAGCTTCGCCGCGCTCACGTCCGCCATCGCGGGCATGGAGCCCTCGGTCGCCTGGTCGGAGGAGCGGGGGATACCGCGCGTCGTCGCCGCCATCGTCATCGGCGTCGTGAGCTGGGTGCTGGGTCTGGGCACGGTGTTGTCATTCAACCTGTGGGCGGACTGGCACCCCCTCGGTTTCCTCGCGCCCTTTGCGGGCATGACGGTGTTCCAGATCGTCGACTTCATCACCTCGAACGTCATGCTGCCGCTGATCAACATCCTGATCGCGCTGTTCGTGGGCTGGATCATGCCCCTCTCCATCCTTGAGCAGGAACTCGGCGCCGGGCGGCCGAAGCTGATGCGCCTGTGGCGCTTCCTGCTGCGGGTGGTGGCGCCCGTGCTCATCGCCGTGGTGCTGATCGCCGGCATCATCGGGAGCTGAATCAGCCTGAAGCGATCGCGGTCTAGGGCGGATCGCCATTCAGCCCTGACGGCCTGCAAATGGCGGCTTCCCGCGCTTCCGGTGCTCACGTACCTTTAGTACGCTGCGCTCCGGGTCACGGAAATCCACCATTTTCGGCTCGTCATCTTCTGAATGGCGATCGGCCCTAGCGCTTGAGAAAGCCGCGCGTGAACAGGCGGATCATGAACGCGTTGCGCTGCGAGATCATCGTCTTCGCGTACATGGATTTGCCGAACGCCTGCTGGGCGAACGGTTCGATGACGGCCGGGCCGATGAAGTCGAACACCATGTAGATCGCCGCCCACTCGCGGTCGACGTCCGCTTGCAGGAAGCCGAGCCGGGCGTTGTTGTCCACGAACTGCCGCATCACGGCCAGCATCTCGTCGAACAGCGCCTGGCTGCCGGGTGTGCGCTCCATCAGCGACATGCGCGCGTACATCAGCGCATCCCGGTCGCGCGGAATCCAGTCCAGCGCATCCTCGACCGCCTGTTCGAGCACCTCCGCGGAGGAATGTTCCACCACGGCCGCATAGAGCGCGCGGATTTCCTCCAGCACATGCGTGTCGATGGCCTCGCGCAGGCCATCCTTCGATCCGAAATGCGTGCGCACCAGCCCGAGCGAGACACCGGCCTCGGCAGCGATCTCGCGCAGGCCCACGGCAGCGAAGCCCCGTTCGGCGAACAACTTCATCCCGGCCTTCAGAAGCTGGCGGCGGCCCGGGGCCTCGACCTGACTCACGATCGTTTCCTTCAAAACAGGGCTATACACACGTATACATTCGTTATATACGACCGTATACGTGAGGGGAAATTAGACACGATCCCGATCTGGATTTCCAGCGGGCAACAGGGAGGGGCTCATGGTTCCGATGATGAAAAGGCGTGCAGCAGGCTTGCTGATCGGCGTGGCGGGTCTGGCCGTTGCTGCGACGTCGGCGCTGGCGCAGGACGAGGGTGTCACCGAGCGCGACGAGATCGTCGTCACCGCGCAGCGGCGGGCGCAATCCATCCAGGACGTGCCGATCTCGATTTCGGCGCTCAGCACCGAAGACATCGAGCGCGCCGGCTTCACCGAGTTCGACGACTATGCGACGCGCATCCCGAACCTCAGCTTCTCCGCATCCGGTTCGAGCTCGACGGACGGCGCGCTGTCCATCGCGATCCGCGGCGTGTTCGGCAACAGCACGACCGGCTTCTACATCGACGATTCGCCGCTGCTGGCGACGCTCAATCCGCGCGTCATCGATCTTGAGCGCATCGAGGTGCTGCGCGGCCCGCAGGGCACGCTCTACGGCGCGCGCTCGATGGGCGGCACGGTGCGGCTGATCACGGTTCAGCCCGATCTCAATGAGGTTTCCGGCCGGGCGCACGCGCTCGTATCGGGCATCCACGAGGGCGGCACGAACTACGGCTTCGACGGTGCGGTGAACGTGCCGCTGGTGCCCGGCGTGTTTGCCGTGCGCGCGGTCGGCTATATTCAGGAGAGCGGCGGCTTCATCGACCGCGCGCCGCGCGACGATGCGCCGACGCCGTTCCCGGTGCGCAAGAACATCGACAGCGAGTCGGTGCGGGGCGTGCAGCTTTCGGGCCTGCTGTCGCTGGCGGGCGGCGATCTCACCATCGCGCCGCGCATCATGTACGAGCGCACCGAGCGCGACGGCCGCACGCAGGCGGATTTCAGGGCGGGCAACCGCGTCAACCTGCGCCAGTACGACATCGACGAGCCGAGCGAGAACGAGTGGACGCTCGCGACGCTCACGGCGACGTACAACGCCCCGTTCGGCACGTTCCTCGCCGCGACCTCGTGGTTCGACCGCAGCTACAACGATTCCGAGGATTTCTCGGAATGGACGACGGCAGTGCTCGGCTTCCAGGGCGCGTCCACGACCTATTCGGAAACCGACCAGGAGATCTTCAGCCAGGAGCTGCGCTTCGTGTCGGGCTGGGACGGTCCGGTCGATCTCACGGCGGGTCTCTTCTACCAGCGCTCGAAATCGGACTGGCGTTTCCCCACCACGATCGTCGAGGGCTTCTCCGACGATGCCTTCAATCTCGATAACCCCACGAAGATCACCGAGAAGGCCGCGTTCGCCGAGGCGACGTGGCACGTGACCGACGCGCTCCGCATCATCGCCGGCGCGCGCGCCTTCAGGAACGAGGTCGATTTCGATCTCCGGCAGGGCGGTGACTTCATCGGCCCGGACGAGTTTTACGCGGGCAAGCAGAGCGAGAAGGGCGTCACGCCGAAGGTCGGCGTCCAGTACGATATCGACGACGACCGGATGCTGTATTTCACCGTGTCCGAAGGCTTCCGTGTCGGCGGCGTGAACTTCTACTCGGCCGCGCTGTGCGACGCGGAGATCGACGGTCTCGGCCTCGGCGACACGACGACGTTCGATTCGGACTCGCTGCGCTCCTACGAGGCGGGATTGAAGTCGTCCTGGCTCGATCGCCGCATGACGGTGAACGTCGCCGCCTTCCGCATCGACTGGAAGGACCTGCAACAGCGGCAGGGGCTCGGCTGCGGCTTCTCGCTCAATGTCAATGCGGGCGAGGCGCGGCTTCAGGGCGCGGAGCTGGAATTCGATCTGCTGCCGTTCGACGACACGCGGATTCTCTTCAACGTTGGCTACGTGGATACGGAAGTCACCGACACGGGCGGGCTCAGCACGGTCACGCGCGGGCAGGCGATCCAGAACGTGCCGAAGTGGACGTGGAGCGTTGCGCTCGACCAGGATTTCAAGGTCGGCTCGATCCCGGCTTTCCTGCACGCCGACTATTCCTACACCGGCGGCAGCTGGAGCGGGAACAACAACCCCACCACGCCGCTGCGCCGGCCCGCGTTCAAGATCGCGAACGCGCGGCTCGGGGCGGAATTCGGGCTGGGCAGGGTTGCGCTGTTCGTCGACAACATCTTCGATGAAGCGGCGAACTACGCGGACATTCCCCCGCTCGGCGTGCAGACGCCCGGCCGGCCGCGGATCGTCGTCAACCAGCCGCGGACGATCGGTATCGAGTGGCGCCGCAACTTCTAGCGCCCGTTTTCAGCACAGGCGCGCGCCCGCATCGTTCACGGGCGCGCCGTCACTTCGGAGAGCATGATGTCTGATGCAACGCCTCGCAAGGCTGCGGCGCTCGAGAGGCTGCGCGCCCGCACGCGAGGCTCGGCGGCGATGCGCCCGCGCGCCGCGCGGTTGCTCGCGCTCGAGGCGGTTCCCACCTTCGCGATGCCGGTGCCGCTTTACATCGAAAGCGGCGACGGGGCGTGGATGACGGACGTGGACGGCAACGCCTACCTCGATCTCGCGATGGGCTTCGGATCGCTGATCCTCGGCCACCGCCCGCCGGAGGTGGTGGCCGCGATGCACCGCCAGATCGACAAGGGCTGGCACACGATCCTGCCGGGCGCCGCCCAGATCGAACTCGCCGAGCTGCTCGCGGAGGCGGTGCCGTGCGCCGGGAAAGTGGCGTTCCAGAACTCGGGCACGGAAGCCACGATGTTCGCGATGCGGCTCGCGCGCGCGTTCACGGGCAAGGACCGGGTCGCGGTGTTCGGCGGCGGCTACCACGGCACGCACGATTACGCGCTGGTGCAGGAAGACCCGACGACGCCGGAGGCGGCGCCGGGCATCAGGACGGTCGGCGGCGGCATTCCCGGCGCGGTGCGCGACCGGACGATGCTCGCGCTGCCCTATCGGAACGCGGCCGCGTTCGATCTCATCCGCAAGCACAGGGACGAGCTGGCGCTGGTCGTGATCCAGCCCGTTCAGAACACCGTGCCGCACCTCGACAACAGCGCCTACCTGCGCGAACTGAGGGCGGTGTGCGACGAGGCGGGCGTGCTCTTGATGTTCGACGAGGTGGTGACCGGCTTCCGCCTCGCCTACGGCGGCGGGCAGGTCTATTACGGCGTCACGCCCGACCTTGCGACGTTCGGCAAGATCATCGGCGGCGGAACGGCGGTCGGCGCGGTGTGCGGCCGGGCCGATATTCTCGGGCTGTTCGCCAAGGGCGGCGCGGCGGGCGTGTTCGCGGGCGGTACCTTCAACGGCAATCCGCTGACGATGAGCGCGGGCGCGGCGACGCTGCGCGCGCTGAAGGCGCGCAAGGACACGCTCTACCCCGCGCTCGAGGCGCGCGGCGCGCGCATGGCCGGAGCCATTGCCGCGCACTGCGAGAAGCACGAAATGGACGTGACGCTGATGCACGCCGCGTCGATCCAGTGCTTTCATTTCCGGAAAGGCCCGATCCATTCCTTCCGCGAGACCTACCCGAGCAACCGCGCCGCCGAGGAGGCGTTCTACGCGCTCGTGCTCGATCGCGGCGTGCTCCTGCCGAGCTTCCACGTCTATTTCCTCTCCGCCGCGCACGACGACGCCATGATCGACCGCGCCACCGGCGCGTTCATCGAGGCACTCGACGATTGCCGCGCCGACGGGCTGCTGTGATGACGAACGACGATCTTCTGGCCTGGGACCTGCTCGAGGCGCAGGCGCGAGCGCTTGCAGACAAGGACTTCCTGCGGTTCCACAGCGGGCGCGTCAGCTACGCCGCGTTTCTCGCGCTTGCCGAGACCACGGCCGGGCGGCTCCACACCGCAGGCGTTCGCCCCGGCGACATCGTGCCGACCTTCCTGCCGAACGGCATCGCCGCCGCCTCGACATGGTTCGCGCTCATGCGGCTGGGCGTGGTATGGGCGCCGATCAATACCGAGTTCCGCGGTGACCAGCTGGCCGCCGCGCTGAACGCGACGGGTGCACGGCTGATCGTCCTGGCTCCGCACTTCGCCGAACTGATCGCCGGCGTGCTGCCCGATCTCCATTCGGTACAGGATGTGATCGTCGTCGGCGCGCCTGCACCCGACATTGGCCGGGTCCGCGTCCGCAGTCTGGAAAACATCGCGGCGGAGACGCCTGCGCCCCGCGCCGACGTGGAGCGCACGGCGATCGCCATGATCCAGTTCACGTCGGGCTCGACGGGCGTGTCGAAGCCCGTGCAGCTCAGCCACGGCTATCTCGTGGGTCAGGCGCGGCTCACCTCGCGCTATTTCGACCTGAGGGAGAACGATGTCGTCTATTGCCCGTTCCCGCTCTATCACTGGGACGCGACCATCGGCACGGTGATGGGCTCGCTGGTCACGGGCGCGACGGCCGCGCTCGGCGAACGCTTCAGCGTCTCGCGCTTCTGGGACGATATTCGGGCCTTCGACGCCACCATGTTCGATTTCATGGGCTCGACGCTCACCTTCCTCTATCAGCGCCCGCCCGATCCGCGCGACCGCGAGCATCGCGTGCGCCTTGCCTGGGGGCTGCCGATGCCGGAATTCCGCGCGGACTTCGAGGCCCGCTTCGGCTTCCCGCTGTTCGAGGGCTACGGCAGCACCGAGGGCGGCGTGTGCGTGTTCCAGAACCTCGGCGAAACCTATCCGAAGGGCAGCTGCGGCCGGGTCGCACCGGAATTCGCGCTCAAACTGCTCGATGACGAGGGAAATCCGGTTCCCGTTGGCGAGGTCGGCGAGATCGTCACGCGGCCCCACGATCCGACGCTGATGTTCAGCGGCTATCTCGGTATGCCCGAGGTGAACGCGGAGCTGATCCGCGACGGCTGGTATTACACGGGCGATCTCGGGCGGCTGGACGCGGCGGGCAATCTCTATTTCGCGGGTCGGAAGAAGGACATCATCCGCCGCCGCGGCGAGAACATGTCGGCGCTGGAGATCGAGCGCGGGATCGAAACGCATCCGGCGGTGTTCGAGGCCGCGGCGTTCGGCGTGCCGAGCCCGGCGACGGAGGAAGACGTCGCCGTGGCGGTGGTGCTCCGCCCCGGCGCCGCGCTCACGGACGGCGAGCTGCGCGCCTACTGTGAAGGCCGCATGGCGCGCTACATGGTGCCCGAGCACGTGCTGTTCATGGATACCCTGCCGAAGACGCCGACCGAAAAGATCGACAAGCCTGCGCTGAAACGTTTGTTCGCGGAAACGCGCGGGTGAGCGAACCCGGCCTCCGGCGCACGCTGACGCCGTTGCAGCTCGCCGCGATCGGCATGGGGACGACGATCGGCGTCGGCTGGATCGTCGTGACCGGTGGCTGGATCGCGCGCGCGGGGCCGCTGGGGGCGGCGCTCGCGTTCCTCTTGGGCGGCGCCGTGATGGGCCTCGTCGCGCTCTGCTATGCCGAGGCCGCGACGCGCGCGCCCGAGGCGAACGGCGAATACG
>JACFNY010000102.1 GCA_019454625.1 Sphingomonadaceae bacterium | reverse complement strand
GTTGATCGTCGCATATTCGTAGCGGACGATGTCGTCGGCCAGCTTTTCCACGTCCACCCACGGCTGGAGATGCTTGCGCGCCTGCAGGTTGCGGATCCAGCCGAGGTTCGGCCGCGTTCCCATGGACTGCATCGCCGTCCAGATGTCGGGATCGGTGTCCGGGCTGAAATACAGCCCCATGATGGCGCGGATGTAGTTGCGGATCTTGCGGTTGCGCTGAACCACCGCGACGATCCGCTCCAGGTTGTGCATCAGCGTGCCGGGGTCGCTGTTGTAGGGGATGCGCGCCAGATACTCGTCGAAATATTCCTGGATGGCGACGGCGATCATCCGCTCGCGCGTCTGGAAGGCATTGTAAAGCGTCCGCTTCGCGACGCCGGCCCGCTTGCCGATCTCGTTCATGCTGAGCGCCGAAACGCCCTGCTCAGAGATCATCTTGCGGGTTTCATCGAGGATACGGCTTCGCCGCGCGCGAATGGCCGGGCTCGAATAGGTCTGCGGTCTCTCGGTGACTTCGTTCAGCAAACGCACGATCCCTCAAACATCCCCCATGAGGCGCATAAACTGCGCGTCAGACGAAAATTCATGACCGCTCTTGCCGCTTGCGTCAACCGCACGGCGGCTCAGGCAGCGATCACGACCCTCTCACCGACCAGCTTTTCAATGGCGTCGGACGCATAGCCGAGTTCCGCCAGCAGCGACCGGCTGTGCTCGCCGAGCCGCGGCGCGGTCGGTCGTTTCAGCCCCGGCGTGCCCTTGAGGTGCGTGACGAGGCCGATCTCGCGGATCGGTCCGTGAATCGAATCCGCCTGATCGAACACGCGCCCGCTCGTCTCCGCCCAGCCTTCGTGGAAGAAGCCCGGCAGCCACGGGTCCTCGACCGCGATCTCGCAGGGCGCGCCCGCCGCGTCCAGCTTGGCGAACGCCTCCGCGCTCGTCAGCCCGGCGAAGACCGGCTCCAGCTCGGCTTCCAGCGCCTTGCGGTTTTCGGTGCGCGCCTGCGGGCTCGCGAAGCGCGCATCGCCCAGGAGCCCCGGCTTGCCGACGGCGCCCGCGAGCGCCGCGAAGCGCTCATTGTCCTCGCAGGCGATCGCCAGCCAGCCGTCCTTCGTCCGGAACAGCCGGTCGAGCGCGCTGAAACCCATCTGCTGCTGGTCGAGCCGCAGGCCCCAGACGATGTCGCGTTTGCTGTCGAGGAAATGCTCGGAGGTCGTGAACAGGCTGGAATGGACCTGCGGACATTCGAGCTGATCGCCCTTGCCGGTCCGGTAGCGGCGCTCCAGCGCCATCAGCACGCCGACCGCGCCGAGGAAGCCGTTGTTGTAGTCCTCGTTCCCGAACACGCTCGGCACCGGGTCGTTGCCCTCGCCGCCGCCTTCGTAGAGCAGGCCGCAGAAACCGGAGATGAGCGGCGCGAAGCTCTTCAGCTTCGATTTCGGACCCGAAGAGCCGTATCCGGGCAAGTAGGCATAAATGAGGTCCGGCTTGATCTTCACGAGGTCGTCGTAGCCGATGCCCGCCTTCTCGGCCTTGCCGGGCCGCCAGTTGTGCATGACGACGTCGGCCGTCTCCACGAGCTTGCGGACGATTTCCAGCCCTTCCGCCGACTTGATGTTGAGCGCGATGCCGCGCTTGCCGCGCTGGCACGCCTCGAACGGGTCGGGCAGCGGCCGCATCTGGTCGCCCGTCGGGGTTTCCACCTTGATGACGTCCGCGCCCATGTCCGCCATCAGCTTGCCCGCGTAGCCGCAGGCGAAGAACGAGCTGAAGTCCAGCACCCTGACGCCTTCGAGCGCGTGCGAAAGCCGCTTGCCGGTGGGCGCGAGCGTGCGTTTCGGCGCGGCGAGCAGCGCGGAGAGCCTGTTGTTGTCCGCGCCAACCTTGGGCGCGGCGGCGATGCTTGCGGCGCCTGCGCTGCGATAACGGATCGCCGGGCCCGCCTGATGCACGGTGCCGAGATCGGGATCGGCGATCTCGATGCGCTGGCCCATGTGCTCCACCTGCGGATCGAGCAGCGCCTCGGCCGGGCGCAGCACCGGCAGCGTCGCGATGTCGTTCGCGTAGAACAGTTCCAGCCATTCGGCACGCGGCTTCTGCCTGAACGCGTCGTAGATGTCGACGCGCACCGCCCTGTATTCCTCCTCGTCGAGCGGGATCGCCATTTCCGGGCCGTTCACGGCCTTCACGCGGTCGCCGAAGCCGAGCAGGTCGGTCAGCACCTTGAACGCGCCGGGGCCGCCGCTGTGGACTTGCAGGAACTCGCCGTCGCCGCACTGGAACAGGCCGGTGATGAGGCGCGTGTAGCCGAACGGCGTGCCCTTCGTGGAAGCCTTGCCGCCGCGCGCGATGTAGGACTTGCCTTCCGGATGATACCACCAGTTCATCGAGGACTGTGCGAGGAAGCTGTCGAGCAGCGACGCCTCGACGCCCTGCCCCAGCCCGGTTTCGTGCCGCGCGCGCAGTGCAGAGAGGATGTCGATCGCGGCAAGGAACGCCTGCCCGTAGTGCAGACCCGGATGGCCGAGGTAGAAGGGCGTGTCCGGCCGGTGCGGATTGCCCTTCTCCACCATCGCGCCGAGCCGCGCGGCGGCGAGCGACTCGCCGTAGGGACGGTCCGCGAACGGCGTGTCCGCGCCATAGGCGGTGAGCGCGCAGACGATGAGCGCCGGGAACTGCGCGCCGAGCGTCTCGGCATCGAGGCCGAGCCTTTCCGCCTCGGCGTCTTCCAGCGAATGGATGAACACGTCCGCGGTCGCCAGCAGGCCGAGCAGCGTGTCCTTGTCGGCTGCGATGTCGAGTTCCACGCTCGTCTTGCCGCGCTCCCAGCCCTTGCGCAGCGGCAGGTGCGAGAAGGCGAGGCCGCCCTTGGGCTCGATGCGGATCACCTCCGCGCCGTGGTCGGCCAGCAGGACGCCGGCGATCGACCCCGCCATCACGCGCGAGGCGTCGACAATCCTCAATCCAACGAGCGGTCCGGACATTCTTTTCTCTCCCGAGTCTTCTTCAGGCCGGCGCGAAGCCCGGCAGCACATGTTCACCAGCCGCCACGGGCGACAGTTTCACGCGCATCCCGCACGCGGGCTCGGCATCGCCGACCAGCAGCGAAATGATCCGCGCCTCCGGCGCCTCCACCGGCTCGACGAGCAGGATGGTGTGCGGAACGCTCGCCGGATCGGCGCCGGGCAGCAGGCTGCGCTCGACCTTCGTGAACGAATAGACCGTGCCCTCGCCCGAAAGCGGCTTCCAGACGGCATGGCTTTCCGGATGGCAAGGCAGCACCTCGGGCGGATACCAGTAGAAGGTCCCGCATTCCGGGCAGGCCGTGATCCTGAGTTCACCCGCCGCGAGTCCCTCGTAGAAGGGCTTGCAGAGATCGGTATCGAAACGCGGCGGAAAGTTCGGAACGCCCATGGTCACTGATCCCGGGTGAGTATGGTGGTCGCGTGCGTGTTGCCGCCGAGCCCGGCGACCGCACAGACGGCCGCGCCCTCGACCTGCGCTTCGCCGCGCTCGCCGCGAAGCTGCCGCACGCCTTCGATGAGGAGGTTGATGCCCGGCACATAGCCGCCCGACATGTGGCCGCCGCTGGTGTTGATCGGCATCTTGCCCCCCGGCGCCGCATGGCCCGCATGATAGAAGCGCCCGCCCTCGCCCTTTTCGCAGAAGCCGAGCATTTCGGTTTGCAGGATCGCGGAGATGCTGAAGCAGTCATACACCTGCGCGACGTCGATATCCGCCGCCGTGATGCTCGCCGCCGCATAGGCCGCGTCGGCAGACCGCCGCCCCGGCAGGTCGAGCAGGTCGCGGCGCTGCGTCAGCACGGTCGACATCGGCTCCGGGTTCGACGCGATGCCGATGCCCGCGACCACCGCCGGGGGCTTGGCGAGATCGCGTGCGCGCTCCAGCGTCGTCACCAGATAGGCGCCCGCCCCGTCCGTCATCAGGCAGCAGTCGGCGACGCGCATCGGCCGCGCCACCATTGGGCTCTTGCGGTAGCCCTCCATGTCCATCGGCTCGCGCTTCTGCGCGTCCGGGTTCAGCACCGCCCATTTGCGGTAGGTGAGCGCCACCGAGGCCAGCTCTTCCTCGGAAAGCCCGAATTCGTGCGCGTAGCGGTTGGCGAGCACAGCGAAATAGGCAGGCTGGCCGAAATAGCCGACCGGCATTTCGAGATCGACCTTGAGCGGCTCGGCGAGGTGCGTGGTGCGCGGCCCGCCGGGCTTCGAGCACTTGATCGCATAATAGACGAGCACATGCTTCGCGAGGCCCGCCTGCACCGCGAGCTGTGCGAGCTGAAGCCCGCTGCCCACCGTCGCTGTGCCTGCGACAACGGACGTGGCGGCGCTGAAGCCCCGATCGGCGACGCCGAGCGCGAAAACCAGTTCGTCGACGTGATCGGCGCTTCCGCACGATACGAAGCCGTCGATGTCGGCGATGCCGAGCCCCGCGTCCGCAACGGCCTTGCGCGCCGCTTCAACGGTCATGTCCAGCGTCGTGCGCGGTGTCGCCCGCACGAATGCCGTTTCCCCTATGCCCGCGATCGCGGCGGTGGCGCTTGTCATATCGGACCCTCACCCAAATTCTGCACCGAGGTATATATTTTTCCGGCGCGCCGATCCAGTGCAAAAGACACGCGTCACGCGTCCTTGAACGCCTTGCCCTCCGCCGCGAGCCGTTCGATGAGCGGCGACGGCGTGAAATCGTCGTGCGCGGCGCGCAGCGCGCTCAGCGTTTCCAGCACCTTGGCCGGGCCTTCGAGATCGGCCCAGAACATCGGGCCGCCGCGGTAGCGCGGCCAGCCGTAGCCGGTGATCCAGACGATATCGACGTCGGAGGACCGCGCGGCGATGCCTTCGTCGAGGATTCGCGCGCCTTCGTTCACCATCGCGTAGAGGATGCGGTCGCGGATCTCGTCGTCGCTCACCGCGCGGCGCCGGATGCCCTGACGCGCCGCGAAGTCCTCGATCACCTTCGCCGCCACCGGCGAGGGCGTCTGCTTGCGGTTCTCGTCGTAGTCGTAGTAGCCGGCCTTCGACTTCTGGCCGTGCCGCCCCATCTCGTTCAGGATCTCGCGCACGGTCGAGGAATTCGTTTTATTGCGGTCCCAGCCCACGTCGAGCCCGACGAGGTCGCGCATCTGGAAGTGTCCCATCGGGAAGCCGAAATCGTAGAGGACGCGGTCGACGTCCTGCGGCGTCGCGCCTTCAAGGATCAACTTGTCCGCCTGCGTGTTGCGCGCGGCAAGGATACGGTTGCCGACGAAACCGAAGCCGTTGCCGACGGTGACGCCGATCTTGCCGATCGTCTTCGACAGCTTCACCGCCGTCGCCACCACCTCCGGCGCCGTGTCCTTGGTACGGACGATCTCCAGCAGCTTCATGACGTTGGCTGGCGAGAAGAAATGCAGCCCGAGCACGCTTTCCGGACGCTTCGTCGCTGCCGCGATCCGGTCCACGTCAAGATAACTCGTGTTCGTGGCGAGGATCGCGCCCGGCTTCACGACGGCATCCAGCCGTGCGAACACGTCCGTCTTCACGTCGATCTGCTCGAACACCGCCTCGATCACGAGGTCGCAATCGGCAAGGTCGGCGAGATCGAGCGATCCGGTGAGCAGCCCCATGCGCTTTTCGACGTCTTCGGGTTTCAGGCGGCCCTTCTTCGCGGTCGTCTCGTAATTGCCGCGAATGATGCCGAGGCCCCGGTCCAGCCCCGCCTGCGCCGTCTCCACGATGGTGACGGGGATGCCGACGTTCAGGAAGTTCATGGCGATGCCGCCGCCCATCGTGCCCGCGCCGATCACGCCGACTTTCGCGATCGGCAGCGTCGGCGTGTCGGCGGGAATGTCGTCCACCTTCGCCGCCTGGCGCTCGGCGAAGAACACGTGCCGCTGCGCCGCCGACTGGCTGTCCTTCATCAGCTCGTCGAACAGCGCGCGCTCGCGGACCAGCGCATCCTCGAACGGCAGGTCGCTCACCGCCGTCTCGATGCAGCGGATATTGTATTCGGGCGCGAGGAAGCCGCGGAACTGGCGCGCGTTCGCCTTGCGGAATTCGTCGAAGATGCCGGGATTGGCGCGCGCCTCCTCCAGCTTTTCGGTGCGGTCGCGCACCTTCAGCAGCGGTAGGCCCTCGCCCAGAACCTTGTTCGCGAAAGCGACCGCAGCGGCGCGCAGCCCGCCCTCTTCCGCCAGCGCGTCGAGAAGGCCCATCGAAAGCGCCTCCTTCGCGGAGATCGGGTTGCCGCTCGTCACCATTTCGAGCGCCTTCTGCACGCCCACCACGCGCGGCAGGCGCTGCGTGCCGCCCGCGCCCGGCAGCAGGCCGAGCTTCACTTCCGGGAGGCCGCACTTCGCCGAGGGAACCGCGACACGGTAATGCGCGACGAGCGCGAGTTCGAGGCCGCCGCCGAGCGCCGTGCCGTGGATCGCGGCCACGATCGGCTTCGTGGCGTTCTCGACGATCTTCTGGAGGTTCCGAAGCGACGGCTCCACCTGCGGCTTGCCGAACTCGGTGATGTCCGCGCCCGCGAAGAAGGTCCGCCCCTCGCAGATCAGCACGACCGCGACCACCGCATCGTCCGCCATCGCCTTCTCGACCGCAGCGGCAATTCCCTGCCGCACGGCGTTCGACAGCGCGTTTACCGGCGGCGAATCGACGGTGACGACCGCAACCCGGCCGTCCTCTTCGTAGGTGGTGACGTCATTGACCTTCATTGTGACCTCTGCTGACCGAAGCGCGCGGATCGGCGGCCTGCACCTCGCGCGCGCGTTTACGGATAAAGTGCTGGAGCCCGGCGATCTCGTCGTCGGACAGTTCCTCGAAGCGCGGCATCCCGCGCTCGAGGAGCACGCCCTCGCGCAATACCGTCTTCATGGCGTCGAAATCCAGGGGCATGGCCGAGCGCAGCAGGTCAGGCGCCGCGCCGCCGGAAAGCGCCGTCGGACCGTGGCAGATCGAGCAGCGCTGGCCGTACACCGTCTCACCGAGCGACGCGCGCGCCGGAAGCACCTTGAATGCGGGATCATCGGCGATCGGGATGTCCACCGGTTCGGCGGGCGGCAGCTTCGCGGTGCCGCCCAGCGCGAACGTCAGCACGCGCCATTGCTGCGTGTGATAGTTCCACTCGCGCTCGAGGCCCGCCGCGCCCTGAAAGCGCGACCCCGCGATCACTGTGACGTACTGCTTC
>JACFNY010000101.1 GCA_019454625.1 Sphingomonadaceae bacterium | reverse complement strand
CCGACCCGGCCGGCTATGCCGGCCTGGAGGATGGTGTCGATTGGCATTGGGATCGGGTCTTTGCCGGCGCGGCGCTGACCACGCTGCTGGGCGTGGGCGCCGAGCTGGCCGCGCCGCAGAACCGGCAGGACGGCAATCGCATCGTGATCGCTGGGCGCGACAGCGCGCAGGACAGCATCAACCAAGTGGGCCAGGAGATGACCCGGCGCAACATGAACATCCAGCCGACGCTGACCGAGCGGCCCGGCCTGCCGGTGCGGATCATCGTGAACCGCGATCTGGTACTTCGGCCATACCAGCCGCTATTCTTCAACAGGGGAGCGATGCGATGAGCACGACCAGGAAGCTGCGGCTGGGGCCGCTGCCAAAGACTGAAAGCATCAAGCTGACTTTCGCGTGCCCGGCCAGCTTGAAGGCCGACCTCGACCGCTACGCCGCGCTTCACGCACAGGCGTATGGCGAGACGGTGGATGCGGCGACGCTGATCCCGCACATGCTGGAGGCGTTCATGGCGGGGGATCGAGGATTCAGGAAAGGAACGACAGCCAAGGTTGCCTCACTCAAACAGTCCTGACGACGCTGCCATCACCCCAACGACAAAGCGCAGCCCACAGGCTGCGCTTTGTCGTTCTGGAAATCGGACAGTTGGGCTATTATGGAAATGCAAGTCGGTCTGCTGTTGTGAAACGCACTCGATACAACGCGCTCCGGCTTTCTCTCTTGTCGCTCTTATGTGGCACCTAGCCCACGACGCCGCAGTCACGTCTAGCGGCACAAGAAAGAGCTAACCTCCTGTCCCATATACGGTTTCAAGCCTCGCGCGATTTGCGCGAAGGACTTGACACCAGAACTTTTTTGTAACGTCTCCGGGGCCATCCTTGGCGTGCCCGAGTTGTGCCGTTACACGGGCCTTGTTCCATCGGGGAAGCACTATGGCGATCCTGCGCGGTTTCTGGCGGTTTCTGGTGGGCGTGAAGGATGCGCTCGCGCTTCTTTTCCTGCTGTTCGTCCTGTTCGCCTTCCTCGCGCTGCGGCAAGGTACGGCGCCGGTCGGCGTGCCTCAGGGCGGCGCGCTCGTACTCGACATCGACGGCTATGTCGTCGACCAGGCGCGCGATCCCGATCCGCTCACCATGCTGACCGGAGGGCCGGGCCTGCCCGGCGAGACCGAGGCGGCGGATATCATCCACGCCATCGACGCCGCCGCGAAGGACAAGCGCATCAAGGCGCTCGTGCTCGACCTCGACGGTTTCTGGGGCAGCGGCCTCGCCAACCTGCAATCCATCGGCTCCGCGCTTACCGCGTTCAAGACCAGCGGCAAGAGGGTCTACGCCTTCTCCTCGGCCTATCTCGACGACGGCTACTATCTGGCCGCCTACGCCGACGAGGTGTGGCTGGCGCCGCTCGGCGCGGTGCTGCTGACGGGCCCCGGCGGTTCGGGCCTCTACTTCAAGGACGCGCTCGACAAGCTGAAGGTGGACGTCAACGTGTTCCGCGTCGGCACCTTCAAGTCGGCGGTCGAGCCCTTCACGCGCAGCGAAGGCTCGCCCGAGGCCAAGGCGGCCGATCAGGCGCTTGTCGACAGCCTCTGGGAGACCTGGATGACGGACGTCTCCACGCAGCGCAAGCGCGCCGGCGTCCGCGCCTACATGCAGGACCTGCCGCGCCTGCTCGCCGCGTCGGGCGGCGGCTTCGCTCAGGCCGCGCTCAAGGCCGGCATGGTCGATCACATCGGCACGCGCGTCGCATTCGGCGAGATGCTCGCCAAAGCGGTCGGCACCAACGACAACGGCGGGCCGGGCGGCTTCAACGGCATCGCGCTCGCCGACTATCACTATGCGCACAGCGGCGCGCGGCGCATCGGCGGCGGCGATGCCGTCGGCATCGTCTATGTCTCGGGCGAGATCGTCGACGGCGAGGCTCCTGCGGGCACGGCGGGCGGGCAGACCATCGCGAGCCTCATCGACGAGGCGCTTGCCGACGACAACATCAAGGCGCTCGTCGTGCGCATCGACTCCCCCGGCGGCTCGGTCACGGCGTCGGAGCAGGTGCGTGAGGCGCTGATGACCGCGAAGTCTCAGGGCCTGCCCGTGGTCGCCTCGTTCGGCACGGTCGCGGCAAGCGGCGGCTACTGGATCGCGACGGCCGCCGACGAGATCTACGCGCAGCCCTCCACGATCACCGGCTCGATCGGCGTGTTCGCGATCATCCCGACCTTCCAGCGTACGCTCGCCGAACTCGGCGTCAACGCCGACGGCGTGAAGAGCACGCCCTTCTCGGGCGCGCCCGACGTGCTCGACGGCATCACGCCCGAAGTCGGCACGCTGCTGCAAGCCTCGGTGGAGGACATGTACGCGCGCTTCCTGCGGATCGTCGGCGCGGCGCGGAAGCTCCCCGTCGAGCGCGTCGACGAGATCGGACAGGGCCGCGTGTGGGACGGCGGCACGGCGCAGCAGTTGAAGCTCGTCGACCACTTCGGCGGCCTCGACGACGCCGTCGCCGCCGCCGCAAAACGCGCGGGACTCCAGCCGGACAAGGTCCGCACCGTGGACGTCGAGGTCGCTCCGCCGCTGCCGCTGCAACTGCTGAACAGCCTGTTCAGCAGCGACAAGGGCGAAACCGCGCCGCCCGACGCGCTCACCCGGCTGGCGCGCGTGCAGCAGCTTCGCAACCTGTCGATGCTGGCGGAAACCACCGCGATCGCCTCGGGCCCCTCGATGCAGGCGCGCTGCATCGCCTGCGCCGGACTGCGCGGCGCACCGGCAGCGGCGAAAACGCCGCCGCCGGCGTGGCTGAAGTGGCTACTTCAATAGGCTGATGATCAGCCCGAACAGCGTGAACTGGACGGTGTGATAGCCGCCGTTGATCAGCCAGTGCTTCAGGCTCCTCCGCTCGAACAGATAGTTGATGCCGTAGGACGCGGCGACCCAGCACAGCCCGGCGCTGAACCCCACGCCCACGGCAAAGCCGAGCTCGGCACCGCGGCCGAGGAACATCGCGAACACGTAGGCCGCGATCAGGCTCAGCACGAACGCGCCGCCGAAGATCAGCGGCATGTTGCCCGATTGAAGCTGCGCATCGGTGAGACCCGTGCCCGCCTGCCACGCCTTGCCGAACACCTGAGGCGCATACCAGACGGCGCCGAGCACGAGCGAAGCGACACCGCACAGCAGCACCGCGACCAGATTGACGTTTTCCATGCCTTCCTCCCCTGTTGCCGTCTTCCCGAAAAGCCACGCAACACTGAAATCGTCAGGCCGTCTCCCGCTCCATGAGCGTGTCGAAATACGCCCTGAGTTGGGCGATGGTGCGATCGAAATAGCCGACATCGCGGTGGGTGCGCGCCTGCATGACGCCGCCCTCCATCGCGGTCAGCACGAACTCGGCGAGCGCGCGGCGGTCGGTCGCGGGCGGCAGCCGGTCCCCGGCTTCCGCGAGGCAGCGTTCGATCGCATCCACCCAGCCCGTGAAATTGGCGGCGAGCAGTTCGCGCACCGGCGGATCGGACTCGTGGAGCTCGAGCGCGATGCTGCCGATCGGACAGCCGTAAGTGCATTCGGTATCAACGATCATGCGGCGATAGCGCGCGAGCAGCGCGAAGACGCGCTCGACGGGATCGGCGACGCCGGCCCACGCGGGCGCCAGCAGCATCTCGCCGATGCCGTCGCGGTACATCTCCAGCACGGCGATCAGCACGTCTTGCTTGCCGGGGAAACAGTGGTAGAGGCTGCCGCTGTTGACCTGGCTGCGCGAGAGGATGTCCGCCACCGAGGTCGAGGCGTAGCCCTTTTCCCAGAACAGCTCCATCGCCGCGAGGACGATGGTGGTTCGCGTATCCCGGCGCGCGTTCATGCGGCGAATACTTGATTGAATGATCAATCAAGTCAAGGCGCGTGTGCTCTGTGCAACAGCGGACCGATTTCGTCGACATTCGGAAGATGTTTGTCGAATCCGTACAATATTCCGGGGCCGGCCCAGTGTAGGGGCCGCGCTGCGGCGATGGTGCCGCGAGGGGCTGGGGAAGAGTATACGAGGACAGAGGACGTGAGCCAGTCTCTACGCATAACCGTGGGCACGGTGATGCTGGTGCCGGTGGTCGCAGCTTTCCTGCTCACCGGTTTCCCGGCCGAGGCCGCCGCCAAGGACAAGACGGCGCATCTCGCCGACCCGCGCATTCACACCCGCATCGACGAAACCGCCCGGCAAAGCTGTCGGAGCGAGCCGCGAGGCAGCGTCGAGCATTCGATCTGCCTTGCCGAACGCCGCAAGGACGCGTGGCGCAACGTCGCGGATACGCGGCGCGACGACCGCAAGCAGCCGTCGCTTTCGCTGCGCTGACGCAGCTCGCCTGCCCCCCTTCCCCCTCATCTTCAGGGGAGGGGTTTGGGGAGGAGCGGTTCCGCCAAGCGCTGCGTCCGAGGATAGGCCCCACCCCCGGCCCCTCCCCTGAAGAGGAGGGGCTTTTCGGGGATCACGCGTGGATGGGCTTGCCCTCCACGGCCATCGCCGCTTCCTTGAGCGCTTCGGAATGCGTCGGATGCGCGTGGCAGGTGAGCGCGATGTCCTCGCTCGAGGCTCCGAATTCCATCGCCTGCGCCGCCTGCGCGATCATCGTGCCTGCGAGGCTGCCGACGATGTGAACGCCGAGCACGCGGTCTGTGGCCGCGTCGGCGATCACCTTCACGAAGCCGTCGGTGTCGCGGTTGGTCTTGGCGCGGCTGTTGGCGAGGAAGGGGAACTTGCCGACCTTGACCTCGATGCCCGCCGCCTTCAGCTCGTCCTCGGTCTTGCCCACGCTCGCCGCCTCCGGCATCGTGTAGACGACCGCCGGGATCACGTCGTGGTTCACGTAGCCGACGCGGCCCGCGAGGAAATCCGCGACCGCGACGCCTTCGTCCTCCGCCTTGTGCGCGAGCATCGGCCCCGGCGTCACGTCGCCGATGGCGTAGATGCCGTCCACGCCGGTCTCGAACCTGTGGCCGACCTCGATCTGGCCGCGCGCGTTGAGCGCCACGCCCGCCTTGTCGAGATCGAGGCCCTCGGTGTTCGGGCGGCGGCCGATGGACACGAGCACCGCGTCCGCCTCCAGCGTTTCGGCCGCGCCGCCCGCCGCGGGCTCCACCGTCACCGTGGCCTTGCCCTTGGCGACCTTCACGCCCGTGACCTTGGTGGCGGTGCGGAATTCCATGCCCTGTTTCTTGAGCAGGCGCGCCATCTCCTTGCGGACGTCGCCGTCCATGCCGGGGAGGATCTGGTCGAGATACTCGACGACCGTGACCTTGGCGCCGAGGCGCATCCAGACCGAACCAAGCTCCAGCCCGATGACGCCGCCGCCGATGACGACGAGGTGTTTCGGCACCTTCGGCAGCGACAGCGCGCCGGTGGAGTCGATGACGACCTTCTGGTCGATCTCGACACCCGGCAGCGGCGTGACCGACGAGCCCGTGGCGATGACAATCGACTTCGCCGTGTAGGCCTCGCCGCCCACCTCGATGGCGGACTTGCCGGTGAAGCGCGCATGGCCCTTCAGCCACGTCACCTTGTTCTTCTTGAAGAGAAAGGCGATGCCGTCCGTCAGCCCCTTCACCGCCGAGAGCTTCTCATCGAGCATCGTCTTGAGGTTGAGCTTCACGGCCCCGGTTTCGACGCCGAACTTCGCCAAGCTGCCATCCGCAGCGTGGGCGTAGAGCTCGGAGGCGTGGAGGAGCGCCTTCGAGGGGATGCAGCCGACGTTGAGGCAGGTGCCGCCGAGCGTCTCGCGGCTTTCGACGCAGGCCACCTTGAGCCCGTTCTGCGCGGCCCGAATGGCAGCGACATAGCCGCCGGGCCCCGCGCCGATCACGATCACGTCGAACTGTTCAGCCATCTTCAATCTTGTCCGTCTATGTGGGAGGGAATCTTCGCCGACCGGTCTTATCCCAGCGGCGGGGGCTTGAGAAGCAAGGAACCGGGCCAGACTCTTGACTCGTATCGAATTCATGCAGCGCGCGCCGACGCAAGGCGCCGCGAGCCAGGTGAACCTGTTCGCGGCGCCGCTGCTCATCTTTCGCTGGGAGGAAGCCGAGTACTGGCGCGACGAGATCTGCGCCGTCGTCGGCAACCGCGCGGACCGGAAACGGATGCGCGCGCGGAGCGACCTCCCCGCATGGCCCGACCGCGCGACGCGAATGCTGACAGCGTGGGCGGCGGCGTGCGCCTCGCAGGCGACGGCCGCCTGGCGGCAATCCGAGGCGCAGCCCGCGCCGAAACAATGGCGGATGGACGGGCACGCGATCCTCACCACGCGTTTCCAGCCGCAGCCGCTCACTGACCACGCCGCCGAGGGCTGGAACTGGTCGGGGCGCTATTTCGCAATGGCGGCCGAAGGCGACGCCATCGTCTTCGAGGACATCGGCGGCGGCATCCAGACCGACAACGTGGCGCGGCGCAGCTTCCGCTACGCACCTTCCGAGGGCGAGCTGCTGCTGTGGCCCTCGTGGCTCTCGTACCGCACCGAAATGCACGACGACGAGCAGCGGCGCCTCGCCGTCGCCTTCAACTTCCACAGCGCCTGGCTCGAACGCCCGAGACTCGCCGCGCCGCGCACGGGCTTCCTCGGCGGCGCCGAAAAGGCGCCCCCGGGCGTGGACGTCGACGTGGACGAAAACCTCTAGAGGTCGAGCACCAGCCGGGTCGGGTCTTCCAGCGCTTCCTTGACGCGGACGAGGAAGGTCACCGCCTCGCGGCCGTCGATGATGCGGTGGTCGTAGCTGAGCGCGAGATACATCATCGGGCGCACGACGATCTGGCCGTCCCGCACCACCGGGCGCTCCTCGATGCGGTGCATACCGAGCACGCCCGACTGCGGCGGGTTCAGGATCGGCGTCGACATCAGCGAGCCGTAGACGCCGCCGTTCGAGATGGTGAAGGTGCCGCCCTGCAGTTCCTCGATCTTGAGCTGCCCGTCGCGTGCGCGGCGGCCGAAATCGCCGACCGCCTTCTCGGTCTCCGCGAACGACAGCGTGTCCGCGCCCCGCAGGATCGGCACGACGAGGCCGCCCGGCGAGCTGACCGCGACGCCGATGTCCGCGTAGTTGCGGTAGACGATTTCGTCGCCCTCGATGGCGGCGTTGACGGACGGCACATCCTTCAGCGCAAGGCAGCAGGCCTTGGTGAAGAAGCTCATGAAGCCGAGGCGGACGCCGTGCTTCTTCTCGAACAGGTCCTTGTAGCGGTCG
>JACFNY010000100.1:536-7247 GCA_019454625.1 Sphingomonadaceae bacterium | reverse complement strand
CCGAGGCGCTGTCGCTGACCGGCGACGTGCTTCCCATCGGCGCGGCGATCACCGTTACCGGCAAGCGCGGCAAGACGCGCGTCGTGCCGGTGCTGCCGAAGGTGCGCGAGGCGATCGAGGCCTATCTCGCGCTTGCGCCGTTCACGCCCGCGCCGGGCATGCCGTTGTTCCGCGGCGCCAAGGGAGGGCCGCTCTCGCCGGGCATGATCCGCGCCGCGATGCGCGCCGCGCGCGCCGCGCTCGGCCTGCCGCCGTCGGCGACGCCGCACGCGCTCCGCCACAGTTTCGCGACGCACCTGCTGGCGCGCGGCGCGGACCTGCGTTCGATCCAGGAACTGCTCGGCCACGCCAGCCTGTCCTCGACGCAGGTCTATACGGAGGTCGATGCGGCGCGCCTGCTGGACGTCTACCGGCACGCGCATCCGCGCGCCTGAACCGTCTATTCGTGCGGCTTCCATGTGACGACGCGCCACAGGTAGCCCGCCACGCACACCACGATCACGGCGGTGGAGACCGGCCCGATATAGGCTTCGATCTCGGCATAGTCCTGCCCGAGCCGGTAGCCTGCGACGGCGAGCAGCGTCGTCCACCCCGCGGTGCCGATCGTCGAATAGATGACGAACTGCCGGAAGTGCATCTCCATCAGCCCCGCCGGCACCGACACCAGCGAACGCACCGTCGGCAGCATCCGGCCGAACAGCACGAACGCGGCGCCGTGCTGGTCGAACCACCTGTGCGCCTTCTCGATGTCGCCGAGGCTCACCGTCAGCCAGCGGCCGAAGCGGCGGATGAGGGGGTCGAAGCGGTGGATGCCGATCTGCTTCGCCAGCAGATACCAGAAGATGTTGCCGAACATCGCGCCCGTGGTGCCCGCCACGATCGCGCCGGCGAGGCTGAACGCGCCCTGCGCCGCTTCCAGCCCCGCGAACGACATGATGATCTCGCTCGGGATCGGCGGAAACACGGTTTCGAGGAACATCAGGAAGGCGATGCCGAGATAGCCGCTCTCGGCGATCAGTTCCTGGACCCATTCGCCCATCATCGGCCGAGCCTCCCGAGGATCGCGTCCCAGATCATGCCCGCCGTGTCGGTGCCGTTGAAACGGTCGATGGCGACGATGCCGGTGGGCGAGGTGACGTTGATCTCGGTGAGGTGCCCGTCGATCACGTCGATGCCGACGAACAGGAGCCCGCGCCGTTTCAGCTCCGGCCCCAGCCGCGCGCAGATTTCTTCCTCGCGCGCCGTCAGCGCGGTCTTCGCGGCGTTGCCGCCCGCGGCGAGGTTGGAGCGGATCTCGCCCGCCTTGGGCAGGCGGTTGATCGCGCCCGCGACCTTGCCGTCGACGAGCACGATGCGCTTGTCGCCGTCGCTCACCTTCGGGAGGAAGCGCTGCACCATGAACGGCTCGCGCCACACGTTCGAGAACAGCTCGACGAGCGCGGGGAGGTTGCCGTCGTCCTCGCCGAGCTTGAACACGGCGGCGCCCGCGTTGCCGTGCAGCGGCTTCACGACGATGGCGCCGTGGCGGCGGCGGAACGCCAGCACCTCCTCCAGCCGCCGCGTGATCAGCGTCGGCGGCATCAGGTCGGCGAACTGCGTGACGAACAGCTTCTCGGGCGCGTTCCGCACCTCGCGCGGGTTGTTCACGACCAAGGTTTCGCCGTCCAGCATCTCGAGGAGGTGCGTGGCGGTGATGTAGCCGATGTCGAACGGCGGGTCCTGCCGCATCAGCACGACGTCCACGTCGCTGCCGAGGTCGATGCTGCGCGCTGGCCCAAGCGTGTAGTGATCGCCCGCGACGTTCCGCACGGAGATGGGCCGCGCGTGCGCGATCACCCGGCCGTCGCGCCACGAAAGCTGGTCGGCGAGATAATGGTAGAGCGTGTAGCCGCGCTCCTCCGCCTTCAGCATCAGCGCGAAGGTCGAATCGCCTCCGATGTTGATGCGCTCGATGGGGTCCATCTGGACGGCGACGGTGAGGCTCATGGGGGACGTTCCTTCGATTCGCAGGGCCGTCTAGCAGCTAAGCCCAATCGCCGTCGACCACGCCCTCGATGTGGCGGGGCAGGCGGCCTCTGGAAATGACCAGCGCGTCGATGCGCGCGCCGTCGCAGCCCGCCATGTAGCGGCCGAGCAGCAGGTTCGCGGCGCGCGCGACGCGGGCGAGGCGCGCAGGTTCGAGCGCGGCGGACGCATCCGTCTCGTCGTCGCGCGCCTTCACTTCCACGAAGGCGAGCGTGCGGCCACGGCGCGCCACGATGTCGATCTCGCCCGCCGGGGTCCGCACGCGCTCCCCGAGGATGCGGTAGAGCTTCAGCCGCAGCCACAGCGCGGCGATGCGCTCGGCGCGGCGGCCATGCCGTTCGGCCGCCTGCCGCCTCACGCCTCGTCCCGCAGTGCGAGCGCGCGGGCGTAGACCTGCTTGCGGGGCAGGCCGAGCGCCGCGCTCACCTCCGCCACGGCGGATTTCAGCGGCTGCGTTGCCATCGCGGCGGCAAGCGCGGTGTCGAGCATGCCCGCGTCGGGCGGTGCGGCGGGCTCGGGCGGGCCGACGACGATGACGATCTCGCCCTTGGGCGGCGCGTCCGCATAGCGCGCAGCGAGGCTGCCGAGCGTGCCCGTCGCGGTTTCCTCGAACGCCTTGGTGATCTCGCGCGCCACGGCGGCGGGCCGGTCGCCGAGCCCGTCCCGCAGCGCTTCCAGCGTCCGCGCGAGACGATTTCCGGATTCGTAGAACACCAGCGTCGCGTCGAGCCCTGCGAATTCCGCGATCGTGTCCGCCGCCGCCTTCGCCTTCGCAGGCAGGAAACCGGCGAACAGGAACCGGTCGGTCGGCAACCCGGCGAGCGTCAGCGCCGCGATCGCCGCGCACGGTCCCGGAATCGTCGTCACCGGGATGCCTTCGGCGCGCGCCTCGCGCACCAGCTTGAAGCCGGGGTCGGAGATCAGCGGCGTGCCCGCGTCGCTCACCAGCGCAACCGATTCATTTCGCATACGTTCCAGCAGACGTGCGCGCACGCGGCCGTCACTATGGTCGTGATAGGGCGCCATCGGGCGGTCGCTGCCGATGCGGGCGAGCAGCTTTGCTGTCACGCGCGTATCTTCAGCAGCGATTAAGGCGGCGGACCTCAGCACGTCGGCGGCGCGCAGCGTGATGTCGCCCAGGTTGCCGATGGGCGTCGCCACGATGTAAAGGCCGGGTTCGAGATCAAGGGGTAAGGGCGTCATGGACATGTCGATCTACAGCATGGAGAGCCGGGGGCGATTCTGGAATCGCTGTTTTGACGGTCTGAGGCGGACATTGCTGCCGCTGGCGGCGCTCGCCGCCGCCGCGTGCGCGCAGACGGTCCAGAAAGCCCCGGAGGTCGAGGCGCCTCCGCCCCCGCCGCCGGTCGTGGAAACGCCGCAGGAAATCCCGCAGAACAAGGTCGCGCTGCTGCTGCCGATGTCGGGCGGCACGGCGCGCGTCGGCCAGTCGCTCGCGAACGCCGCCAACATGGCGCTGCTCGACGTCAGGAACACGAACATCAAGCTCACCGTCTACGATACCGCGCCCGGTGCCGCCGCGGCGGCGCGCCGTGCGGTCGCGGAGGGCAACAAGCTGTTCCTCGGGCCGCTGCTCGCGGCGGACGTCACCGCCGTGCGCGGCGTCGCGAAGGCGGCGGGCATCCCGATCATCTCCTATTCGAACGACGCCGATGTCGCCGGCAGCGGCGTCTATATCCTCGGCTTCCAGCCCGACCAGTCGATCGACCGCGTCGTGCGCTATGCGCGCGCGCAGGGCGTCGAGCGCTTCGGCGCGCTCGTGCCCGTGGGCAACTACGGCCAGCGCGCGTCGGGCGCGCTGCTCCGCGCGGTGCGCGATTCGGGCGGCAAGGTGACCGCAGTCGAAACCTATGAGCGCTCGCGCGCCAAGCTTCAGGCCGCCGTGCGCCGCCTCACCGACTACGAGGCGCGCGTCGCGCGGGCGAGCCAGGGCGGCATCGTCCGCGCCGACGGCACGGTGGCGCCGGTGCAGGACCGGCTGGGGCCGGTCTCGTTCCAGGCGCTGCTGATCGCGGACGGCAGCCAGATCGCGTCCGCCTTCCTCGGCCCGCTCACCCAGTACGGCGCGGGCCCCGGCAAGGTTCGCTACCTCGGCTCCGAGCTCTGGAACGCCGAGCCCGGCATCCGCGCCGTGCAGGGGCTGCATGGCGCATGGTACGCGAGCGTGCCTGACGCGCGCTTCACGCAGCTCGCCTCGCGCTACCGGGCGAAGTTCGGCGGCGCGCCGTCGCGGCTCGCCAGCCTCGGCTACGATTCGGTGCTGCTGGTGAACGCGATCGCGGGCGACTGGCCGATCGGCGCGAACTTCCCCGAAGCGCGCCTGCGCGATCCGGACGGTTTCGCGGGCGTCGACGGCATCTTCCGCTTCGGCGCGTCGGGTATCGCCGACCGCGGCCTCGAGGTGGGGCAGGTTGGCGCCACGGGCACCACCGTCGTCTCGCCCGCCCCGCGCACCTTCGCGAAGCGTCCGGGCGCCTGATCAGCTCATCAGCCGCGCGATCACTGCGTTCAGCAGCGGCTGGCCCGCTTCGGTCAGCCGCAAGCGGCCGTCCTTGCGTGTCACCAGCCCGAGCCGCGTGGTTTCCTCAAGGCCCGCGGCGCTGATCACATCGTCCGGCACAACGCCTGTGCGGGCGGCGAACGCGGCCTCGTCGATGCCCTCCAGCAGCCGCAGCCCCATCATCAGCGCCTCGTCGGCACGCGTGCGCGCGTCGAGCGGCGTCTCGCTCGCCACCGCCGATTTCAGCCACGTCTCCGGCAGGCGTTCGCGGATCGTCGCCATGCCGCCGCGCCGCCCGTGCGCGCCGGGGCCGACGCCCGCGTAGTCGCCGTAGCGCCAGTAGGCGAGGTTGTGGCGGCTCTCCGCGCCCGGCCGCGCGTGGTTCGAGACCTCGTAGGCGGGAAGCCCCGCCGCCGCCGTCATCGCGCGCGTCATCTCGAACATGCCGAGCGAAGCGTCCTCCTCGGGCAGCGTCAGCCGCCCGAGCCGCGCCCGCGTCGCGAACGCCGTCCCCGGCTCGATGGTAAGCTGGTAGAGCGACAGGTGCTCGGTCCCGAACGCCAGCGCCCGCGCCAGCTCGCGCTCCCACGCGTCCGGCGTCTGCCCCTCGCGTGCATAGATGAGGTCGAAGCTCACGCGCGGGAAATGCGCCTGCGCCACGCCCAGCGCGGCAAGTCCCTCGGCGAGGTCGTGGGCGCGGCCCAGCGCCTTCAGCGCCGCGTCGTCGAGCGCCTGCAACCCCAGCGACACCCGGTTCACGCCCGCCGCTGCGAAGCCCGCGAAACGCTGCGCCTCGACGCTCGAAGGGTTCGCCTCCAGCGTGATCTCCGCATCCGCGAAACCCCACAGCCGATCCGCCGCGTCGATGATCGCGCCGACCGTTTCCGGCGACATCAGCGAGGGCGTGCCGCCGCCGAAGAACAGGCTGGAAAGCCGCCGCCCCGGCGTTGCCCGCGCCTCGTATTCCATGTCCGCGATCAGCGCCTCCCGCCACGCGGCTTCGTCCACACGTTCGCGCACGTGGCTGTTGAAGTCGCAGTACGGGCACTTGGAGACGCAGAACGGCCAGTGGACGTAAAGCGCCAGCGGCTCCGCTATTTCAGACATGCCTCGACCAGCTGCGCGAACGCCCGCGCGCGGTGGCTCATCGCGTGCTTGGCGTCCGGTTCCATCTCGCCGAAGCTGACGGCGTGGCCTTCGGGGACGAACATCGGGTCGTAGCCGAAGCCCTTGTCTCCGCGCGGCGGCCAGACGAGCGTGCCGTGCACATGGCCTTCGAAGGTCTCGACGTGCCCGTCCGGTCACGCCAGCGACAGCGCGCAGATGAAGTGCGCGCCGCGGTCGGAGGCGTCGCCGAGCGCCTCGTGCACTTTCCGCATGGCGAGGCCGAAATCCTTCTCCGGCCCCGCCCAGCGTGCCGACCAGATGCCGGGATCGCCGCCGAGCGCATGGACGCCGAGCCCCGAATCGTCGGCAAGCGCCGGAAACCCGGATGCACGCGCCGCCGCCAGCGCCTTCAGCTCGGCATTGCCGCGGAACGTCGTTTCCGTCTCCTCAGGCTCGGGCAAGCCCGCATCCCCCGCCGACACCGGCTCGACGCCGAACGGCGCGAGCAAATCGCGGATCTCGCGCACCTTGCCGGGGTTATGGCTGGCGACGATCAGCCGGCCGGGAAGGAGTTTCCGCGCCACGGTGCTAGCGTCCGGTCGCCTTCGCCTGCGCCGCGTAGATCTTGCCGCAGCCGATGCGCGCGAGGCGCAGCATCCGGAGCAGCGTCTCCTCGTCGAACGGGTCGCGCTCGGCGGTGCCCTGCACCTCGACGATGCCGCCCTTGTCGGTCATCACGAAGTTGGCGTCGGTCTCGGCGGCGGAATCCTCCGGGTAATCGAGGTCGAGCACCGCCGCGCCCTCGTAGACGCCGCAGCTGATCGCCGCGACCTGCGCGCGGATCGGGTCCGCCGTCAGCAGCCCGTCGGCGATCAGCTTGTCGATCGCGATCCTGAGCGCCACCCACGCGCCGGAGATGGCCGCGGTGCGCGTGCCGCCATCCGCCTGCAGCACGTCGCAGTCGACGGTGATCTGCCGCTCGCCGAGCGCCTTCAGGTCGACGACCGTGCGCAGCGAGCGGCCGATCAGCCGCTGGATTTCCTGGGTGCGGCCGGAAT
>JACFNY010000100.1:0-512 GCA_019454625.1 Sphingomonadaceae bacterium | reverse complement strand
GGCGCGCGGCAGCATCCCGTACTCCGCCGTCACCCAGCCTTCGCCCTTGCCGCGCAGGAACGGCGGCACGCGCTCCTCGATGCTTGCCGTCACCAGCACGTGCGTGTCGCCGAACTTCACGAGGCACGATCCTTCGGCGTGGCGGGAGAAGCCGGGGGTCATCTCGATGGTGCGCATCTCGTCGGGCGCGCGGCCGGAGGGTCGCATGAAAACTCCTGTGCGGGGGAACGTGTCTGCCGCGCCGTGTACCGGCTCGCGCCGACGGGGTCCAGATGACTTGAGAGGGGCGGGGCTCCACCCTACATTCCCCCGCGATGACGAGCGGCCCGACCATATCAGAGCTTTCCGATCGCGCGCGCGCCGTGTTCCGGCAGGTGGTGGAGGAATACATCACCTCCGGCGCGCCCGTGGGCTCGAAGACGCTCGCGGGCCGGCCGGACAGCCTCGGGCTCTCCTCGGCCTCGATCCGCAGCGTGCTGCACGATCTGGAGCGCGTCGGCCTGCTCGGCAGC
>JACFNY010000099.1:456-7292 GCA_019454625.1 Sphingomonadaceae bacterium | reverse complement strand
AGCGCCGAGATACGGTAGCGGTCCGCGCCCACGCTTCCCGACGTGCGCTGATACGAGAACAGCACGAACACGACCGCGATCCCGACGACCACGGCGCCGACGATCGCCTCGATCAGGTTCTGCCGGAACAGCGCCGTCATGCCTCTTCGGGGCTCCACGCCTCGTAGTCGCCGGTCGCGCGGGCGCGCGGCGCCGCGCTGGCAAGCGTGCCCGGCCGGTGCCATGCCGCGGCGGTGCCGGTGAGATTCGCGTGGTGCGGCTTTTCCCATGTCTTGCGCGGCAGCTTCGATTCGCCCGGCAGCACGTCGGTCGACTTGTGCAGCCAGCCGTGCCACTCGGGCGGCACGCGGCTCGCCTCGTTGAGGCCGTTGTAGATCACCCAGCGGCGCTCGCCGCGCTTGCCGGGCTTGCGGAAATAGCGGTTGCCTTCCGCGTCCTGGCCGATCTCCTCGCCGTGGAAGCGCGTCATGTAGCGCGTGCCCCACGTCGGACCGTCCCACCAGGCGAAAATCGACTTGAACAGACCCATTGCCGGCTCCGCTGACTTCAATTGGCGCCTTAGAGCCTTATTCCGCGCCGCCTTGCAAGTCCCGAAGGTCGTATTCGACGAGATCGCCGGGCGTCGCACCGATCCGCGCGGCCTCTCCGGCATTGAGTTCGAGCACGGCGGCGACGGGGCCGAGCGACCGGCGCTGCGCTTCGTTGAGCGGCGGAACGTCGGCGAGGATGCTCTCGATGCGCCCGTCCGCGAGCAGGAACAGCATGTCGAGCGGGATGTAGGTGTTGTGCATCCAAAACGCCGCCGGGCGCGGCGCCGGGAACGGGAAGATCATGCCCGCGTCCCTCGGCATCGTGCGGCGGTCCATGAGTCCCTGCGCCTGCTCGTCAGACGTGCGCGCGACCTCCACCGTGTAGCTGTGCCGCCTGCCGTCGTTCGTGACGATGGTGAGCGGAATGGTCGGGAGCCGCTGGACCGTGGTTTCGGCAGCGGGCTCCCGCGTCGCGGCGGACGGCGTGATGCCGCAGCCCGAGACGACGGCCACGAGCATGAGGGCCGCGAGAAACGGCCGATGACGAACGGGATTCATGAAAAGGCGCTCTAGGCCTCTCCGACCGTGATGGCAACGGCGAGCGGGCCCTTGTCGCCCTCCGCGATGCGCGCCATCACATGCTGCCCCGGCATCAGTTCGATGAGCCCGGCGCGGCGCACGGTCTCCATGTGCACGAAGATGTCGTGCGAACCTTCGCCACGGGTGAGAAAACCATAGCCCTTCAGGCGGTTGAACCATTTGACTTCGACGCGCTCGTAATCGCCGGCGTCGTCGATCAGTTGCATCGGATCGACCCGCGTCGCGGCGCGCTGCACGATGAGTTCGGGGTCCGGCCCAATGGCGGTCGTGAGGTCGAGTTCGATGATGCGCCGCGCCTGCCGCCCGCGCTCCCGCGCGACCGCCATGCAGACGACCGTCGCGCCTTCCGGCAGCGTGCGGCGGCCAATCTCGCGCAACGTGGAAAAGTGTACCAACACATCGCCGCTCCCATCACTGGGAACGATGAAGCCATATCCCCGTACCGCATCGAACCACTTCACAGTGCCATCGACGCGGAATTCCTCGGCGACTTCGGCAAGGTCGGACACGTGCCCACCCTCTGGCAGCAACGCGTGCTCGGCCATTACCCCCTCCGACGCACATTTAATTTTCCGAGAAAGAACGCTACCACAAAACCCCGTAACGACGAACTATATAGTTAATTTTCAAAGCGACAAGACAAGAAGGATGCACGCTGATGGACCTCGGTGGTGAGACCCTGATCGCGGCCCCGCGCGAACGGGTCTGGGCGGCGCTCAACGACCCGGAGGTGCTCGCCGCCTGCATCGAGGGCGTGGAACGGCTTGAGCGTGCAGGGGAAAACCGCTTCGAGGGCATGATGAACGCGAAAGTCGGGCCGGTGCGCGCGAAGTTCACCGGCGCGGTCGAACTCTCGGAAATCGACGCGCCGAACGCCTATGTAATCTCCGGCGAGGGCAAGGGCGGCGTTGCTGGTTTCGCGAAGGGCAAGGCCTCCGTGAGGCTCGAAGACGCACCCGTAGAGGGCATCGCGGGCACGCGACTCACGTGGCAGGCAAGCTCGACCGTGGGCGGCAAGCTCGCCCAGCTCGGTGCGCGGCTGATCGAAGGCACGGCAAGGGCTTACGCCGAGTCCTTCTTCGCCACCTTCAAGACGCGGGTGGAGAACGATGGAACGCCTGCGGAGGAATCCGCGCTGGTGCTGCTCCCCGAAACCGACCTCGCCGAGGGGACGAACGAAACGCCGGGCCTGTCCCCCGCCGTGTGGGGCGGCATCGTCATCGCGCTCGTCGCGGCGCTGGTGCTTTGGCTGGTGCTGTGAGCGGGGACGATACTGCCGCGCTGATCGCCGCCCTTCGCGGCTGGATCGCCGCCGGGCACAAGGCGGCCATCGCCACCGTGATCGAGACGTGGGGCTCCGCACCGCGCCGCGCGGGCGCGCACCTCGTGATTCGGGATGACGGCCTGTTCGAAGGCTCGGTGAGCGGCGGCTGCGTGGAAGGTGACGTGATCGCCGCCGCGGCGGACGTCATCGCCGGAGCCGAACCGCAGCGCCTCGAATACGGCGTCGCCGATGCCCGCGCATGGGAGGTCGGCCTCGCGTGCGGCGGCCGGATCACGGTGCTGGTGCAGCCGGTGTCCGAAACGGGCTTCTCCCCCGCCCTCGTCGAGCGCCTCGATGCTGCTCTCGGCAGAGGTGAAAGCGTCCACGTCACCACCGACACCGACGGTGTTTCCCGCGAGGGCGAAGGCGAAGGCTTCATACGCCTGTACGAACCGGCGGGGCGGCTGATGATCGTCGGCGCGGTCCATATCGCGCAGGCGCTGGTGCCGATGGCTCAACTCGTCGGCTACGTGCCGCTCGTCGTCGATCCGCGCGGCAGCTTCGCCGCCGCCGAGCGTTTCGCCCACATCGCCGTCGATCCGCGCTGGCCCGACGAGGCGCTCGCCGACTGGAAGCCCGATGGCGCGAGCGCGATCGTGGCGCTGACGCACGACCCCAAGCTCGACGACCCGGCGCTGATCGCGGCGCTGAACTCGCCCGCCTTCTACATCGCCGCGCTCGGTTCGCGGAAGAACCAGGCGATCCGGCGCGAACGGCTCGCCGCCGCCGGGTTCGACGAAGCGGCGCTCGCGCGCATCCACGGCCCCGCCGGCCTCGCGATCGGTGCGGCGAACCCCGCCGAAATCGCGCTTTCGATCGCCGCCCAGATGATCGCGGTACGGCGCGGCGCGTGAAGTTTGGCCCGGTTCCCCTCGACCGCGCGGAAGGCGCATATCTCGCCCATGCCGTGCACGTCGGCACGCGGCGGATCGCCAAGGGCAAGCGCCTCGACGCGGCGGACATCGCCGACGCCCGTGCGGCGGGCCTGAACGAACTCGTCGTGGCGGCGCTCGAAAACGGCGATCTGCACGAGGACGCGGCGGCGGCCATGATCGCGTCCGCCACTGCGGGACCCGGTCTGGCCGCCCGGCCCGCCGCGCACGGCCGCGCCGACATCGTTGCGGATGCCGCCGGGCTGCTGTTGGCGGACATTGCCGCCGTCGACGCCGTGAACGCGCACGACGAGGCCGTGACGCTGGGAACGCTCGCACCGTTCGCGCCCGCCGCGAAGAGCGAGATCGTCGCCACGGTGAAGATCATCCCCTTCGCGGTTCCCGAAGCCCTCGTCCGGAGCGCCGCCGACAGCGCGAAGGGCGTGCTGCGTCTGGCGCGCTTCGGCACGCTGCGCGCCGCCTTCATCCAGACGACGCTGCCCGGAACGCCCGCCAAACTGCTCGCGAAGACCGCCGGGGTGACGGAGGCACGCTGCGCCGCGCTCGGCCTTGCGGCGTGGCGCGAGATGCGCTGCGCGCACACGGTTGATGGGCTCGCAGACGCACTGGCGGAAACGGCGGATGCCGACATCGTCCTCATCAGTGGGGCTTCCGCGATCAGCGACCGGCGCGACGTCATCCCGGCCGCGATCGAACAGGCGGGCGGCGACGTGCTGAGGCTCGGAATGCCCGTCGATCCCGGCAATCTCCTGTGCCTCGCCCGCATCGGCGCGCGGCCGGTGATCGGCCTTCCCGGCTGCGCGCGGAGCCCTCGCCGCAACGGCTTCGACTGGGTGCTGGAACGGCTGTGGGCCGGCCTCGACGTGACCGGAACCGACATCGCCCGCATGGGCGCGCGCGGGCTGCTGGCCGACGTGCCCCGCCCCGAGCCGCGCCCCAAGCCCGAAGCCGGAGGGACGGTCGGCGCCGTGGTGCTCGCGGCCGGGCGCTCGGTGCGGATGGGTGCGAACAAGCTGCTCGCGGATCTCGGCGGCAAGCCCGTGCTCGCGCATGTGCTCGATGCGCTGCAATCGGCGAGGCTGCCCGCGATCGTCGTCACCGGCAACGCGGAAGCGGAAATCACCGCGATCGCCGACCGCTTCGGCTTTCCGGGCGTCCATGCCCCGCGCTACGCGGAGGGGCTCAGCCGGTCGCTCGCGGCGGGGATCGCCGCCGCGCCGGACGACTGGGCGGCGGCGCTGGTGCTGCTGGGCGACATGCCGGGCGTGACCGCCGAACACATCGGAAACCTTGCCGCCGCCGCAGGCGCGCGCCGCATCGCCGTGCCGGTGCACGACGGCGAGCGCGGCAACCCCGTGGCGTGGGGCCGGCGCTATTTCGCGCGGCTGCGCGGGCTGGAAGGCGACGTGGGCGGCAAGGCGCTGCTCGCCGAGTTCGCGGACGACATCGTGGAGGTCCCGGTGGCAAGCGACGCGATCTTCATGGATGTCGATACGCCGGAAGCGCTGGCGGCAGCGCGAGCGCGCTACGCGTAGTCCGGCTCGACATCCCGCATATCGAGGATTTCGGCGGCAATGCGGGCGTCATGACCCGCGCGCAGCATCGCCGCGAACTGCTTCTGCCGCGCCGCCCGGTCCGGCGCTTCCCGCGCGAACGGGCCGAAGCGCTTGCGCCGCGCATAGGCCATCGCAGCGCCCCGCGCATCGACCGCACCGGTGATCTCGCCGCTGAGGTCCTCGGCAAGACCCGCCGCGCGCAGGTCCTGCCCGATGCGCCGCGCGCCGTAGCCGCGCCGCTCGAGGCCCCGCGCCCGCGCTTCCCCGAACGCGCGGTCGTCGACGTAGCGAAGCGCCGCGAAGCCAGCGACGATGCCCTCGACATCGGCGGGGCGCTCGCCCGCCCAGCCGCGCTCGCGCAGCTTGCGCGCGAGATAGGCGGCAAGCTTGCCTTCCGAGGTTGCATAGCGTTCGACGTAGCGCAGCGCGAGCGCGCGGAGCGTCTCTTCGCTGAGCGGCCGGGGTGTTTTTCGGGTTTTTTCGCCGCGCACGCCATGTTCCTGCCATAGTCGGACCCAATTTTGAACGTCACATTCCGGCAAAGGCTGACGATGGCCTGTTTTGCATGTGGCCAAGGAGTCGTGTATCTGGCGAGGTTTATGAGCGGTGAGGAAAACCGCCGCCGCGCTGGGAAGAGCTGAGGAGGTTCGGGGACTTGCTGAATCGCACTTCGGATTCGAGCGCGCTTGCGCTGTCCGGCGCCGATGAGACGGCGCTGGCGCCAACGCCGACGCTCGACGATCTGCCGCGCCGCCTTGCGGACTTCAACACGCTCGGCGAGGCGCTGGACTATGCGGCGCAGGGGAGGCGCGGTCTCAATTTCTTCGATGCGCGGGCACGGCTCGTGCGCGTCCTGACGTTCGCCGACCTCAAGACCGATGCGACCGCGAACGCGTGGCGCCTGATCGCGGCGGGCATCAAGCCCGGTGATCGCGTGGCGCTGATCGCCGAGACGGGCGCCGAGTTCGTCAGCCTGTTCTTCGGCGCCATATACGCTGGCGCGCTGCCCGTGCCGCTGCCGCTGCCGACCTCGTTCGGCGGGCGCGAAGGCTATGTGGAGCAGATCCGCAGCCAGCTCATGTCGTGCGACCCAGAGATCGCGCTCGCCCCCTCCGGCCTCGCCGCGATCGTGGCGGAAGCCGCGCACGGCCTGCACTGCCGCACCGCGCACGACTGGCTCGATTTCATGGCGCGCGAGGCAAGGCCCGCCGCGCTGCCGTCGGCACGCAAGGGCGACATCGCCTACCTCCAGTATTCCAGCGGCTCGACGCGCTTCCCGCACGGCGTGGAGATCACCCACGAGGCGCTGCTCGCGAACCTCAACGGCCATGCCGTGGGCGTGAACCTGCGCCGCGACGACCGCGTCATCTCGTGGTTGCCCTATTATCACGACATGGGCCTCGTCGGCTGCCTGATGGCGCCGATCGCCAATCAGGTTTCTGCCGACTACCTCGCCACCGAGGACTTCGCGCGCCGTCCGCTGTCGTGGCTCGCGCTCATCACGCGCAACGAGGGGCACAGCCTCTCCTACTCGCCGACCTTCGGCTACGACATCTGCGCGCGCCGCGTCTCCAGCCAGAGCGACGTCGCCGAGCGCTTCGACCTGTCGCGCTGGCGCGTGGCGGGCAACGGCGCCGACATGATCCGCCCCGACGTGATGAGCGCCTTCGTCGAGGCGTTCGCGCCCGCGGGTTTTTCGGGCAGCGCGTTCCTCCCGAGCTACGGGCTTGCCGAAGCGACGCTCGCCGTCACCATCTCGCCGGTGGGCACCGGCATCGTCACCGATCTCGTCGACGAGCGCCTGCTTTCGGGCGACAGAGACGATACGGGCACCGGCGCGGGGCGGATGCGCGCGATCGTGAACTGCGGCGTCGCGCTACCGGGCATGGAAATCGAAATCCGCGACGACGCCGGCCGCCGCCTCGGCGACCGC